>JAEINM010000141.1 GCA_016342385.1 Spirochaetaceae bacterium
TCGGTACCATGATTAACACCAATATTTATGAATCCATCAGAGCGATGGAAACTGATGATGTCGCGGGAATCCTGAGTTTAATGAAACCCCTTATCGATAAGGGATTACTGGTCAACAGAACTGAAGAAGATCTCCTGTCAGACAAAGACTACTACACAGTCTTCTCCATGGACAATATGATTCACGGCTGTGCTGCCCTGATCCCTTTTGGCAGAGATTTCGGAGAAATCGCCGGCATTGCTGTTGATCCCTCATATAATCATCTGGGAATCGGGAGAAAAATGATCTCCTTTCTTCTGAAAAAAGGGAAAGACCGGAAAATTAAGCATGTATTTGTACTGACGACTGAGGCGGCTGACTGGTTTCTCTCTCACGGTTTTCGTTCCGTATCAATTGAAGAATTACCCGAAGAGAGACAGATAAGCTATAACAGTAAACGGAATTCCCGTATTCTCATGATCGATTTATAGATTACCTCTTTGCATTTATCTGGTAAATTCTCCTATGATTATATCATGGGGAATCCATGAGATATGATATAGGGAAAAGAATACTCTTCCTATTTACAATGCTGAGTCTAACTCTGACTCTAGAAGCAGAAAATAATGACACTGTTATATTTGGAATAATTCCCGATACCCCCCCCTTCTCCTTTGTCAATGAAGGAGGGACCCCCGATGGTTTTATTGTTGAGCTTTTCAGCCGGATAATGAAAGAACTGGATGTGGATTTTACAATTCAGTCGGGGTCTTATGCCGAAATTTACTCCGGATTAATCATCGGTGATATCGATTTTTTTGCCACAATGATAAAATCGGAAATGAGAGAACAGTTCTTTTACTACTCCGATGTGAACTTATCCAGCGGCTGGGGGCAATTGTTCATCAATAAAGATGAAAAATATGAAACCATTCAGTCTATGAGCAATAAACAAATCGGGATGGTTAGGGGAGATGAAATCGGAGACAATTTTATCCTTTTTATGGAACAGCTGAATATACCCTTTACACCTGTAAAATTTCTGACATTTCATGAATTAAAGAATGCCGTGAGAAATAAAGAGATTTATGGCGGTGTCATCTACAGCTCCTACCTCCTGGGGATTAAAGACATAGGAATAACCCCAACAGTTTTTTCACCCCGGCCCTCATACCCTGTAACGGGTATAGATAATGATTTCAAACCCACTCTGAATAAAATATCAGAAAGATTACAGGAACTAAAAAGAGATGAAAATTCCTATTTTTATACTCTCCAGAGCAAATGGTTCGGTCAGAGAGTAAATGAATTAAATCGATTCTCATCGTCAATACTGATAGGTCTTCTCATCTCACTGGGAGCTTCAGTCATTCTTTTACTCAACGGTCTGATCCTGAAAAAAACAATAAGGAAAAGAACCAGGGAACTGGAGCAGGCTGATACCATTTTCAAACACAGTATTGAAGGAATAATGGTGACAGATAAAAACAGGAAGATTATAAAAATCAACAAGGCTTTTGAAAACATAACAGGTTACAGGAAAAGGGAAATTATCGGTAAACACATCTCTATTCTTAAAGAACCGGATCATCATCAGGAAGTGATTAAAGAGATGATGAACAGCCTTGAAACAACTGGGAAATGGGTTGGTGAAACATGGGACAGGAGAAAAAACGGAGAGATTTACCCGCAGCATAAATCCATAGTGGTGATAAAGGATGAAAAAGGAGATCCTCTAAACTATTCTTTTGTATTTAGTGATATGACAAAAAACCGTGACCTGGAAAACAGGATTCACTATATATCCAATTATGACAATCAGACCGACCTGCCCAATAAATCACTTTTTAACGACCGTCTGATCATGGCAGGAATGAATGCCGACCGAGAAAACAGTATCCTGAGCGTCATTAGTCTGGGAATAGACAATTTCAAAAAAATCAACCGATCCTATGGCCATCTCATAGGTGATGAGATTCTTAAACAAGTGGGAATCCGGCTTAAAAATATCTGCCGGAAATCTGATACTGTTTCCCGATATGGTAGTGATGAATTCTCCATTCTTCTGACTGACATCATTACACTGGAAGACATAATCCGGATTGTAGAGAAGATAAAGCAGGAGCTGGAACGCCCCTTTATTATCGAAGATCATGAAATTTTCACCTCCTGTTCTCAGGGGATTTCTCTCTATCCATCAGATAGCTCTGATATCAGAATTATTCCCCGTCACTCTAATCAGGCCCTGCATATAGCTAAAAAAAATTATAAAGGCTCTTATGCCTTCTACAAAGAAGAGGATGATATAGTGCTGAAAAAAAGGCATGAAGATGAAACCCTGCTTCGATCGGCTATTGAAAGAAACGAAATGAGAGTCCATTATCAGCCTAAATATGACATAATCGGGAAGCGGATAACAGGAGTTGAAGCCCTGGTCCGATGGAAAAAAAATAATAAAGAGATGATATACCCCAATGATTTTATCTCCATCCTGGAGGAGTCGGGGCTGATTATCCCCATTGGTGAATATGTGCTGAGACAGGCCTGCCTGGACATAGTAGAGTTGAACAAAACTCTTCACAAACCACTGAAACTGGCTGTCAATCTTTCAGGTGTTCAATTTTCAGATCCCGGACTCATATTCAAAATGATGTCCATTCTTGAAGAGACTGGTCTACCGCCGGAACTGCTGGAAGTGGAAATAACAGAGAGTATAGCCATGCACAATCTGGAAAATACTCTGCAGACTCTGGAAGAATTACACAAAAGGAAAATAAGCATCGCCGTAGACGACTTCGGTACGGGTTATTCGTCCTTGTCCTATCTGAAAAAATTTCCTTTGACAACTCTTAAAATAGACAAATCCTTTATTGATGATATGAGCACAAATGAAGAAGACCAGGAAATTGTCAAAACAATTATATCCCTTGCCGACATTATGAATCTCAATGTTGTGGCCGAAGGTGTCGAAACAGGGTCTCAGATTGCTATTCTTGAGAAAAACAAGTGCAATGAAGCTCAAGGTTTCCTGATCAGCAGGCCAACGGATATAAAGAGTCTTCAGAAACTGTTGTCAGATCAACATTAACGGCCTGTTCCATTGAAATTACCCTTTTCAGGATTACAGAAATAAAAAGTTTCTGATACGATAATGACATGGCCAGTGGAATGAGTAAAATGATTAATCTGTCACTGAAAAAACTGGTGCAGATACACTTCCGACCACATTTGAATATCTCTATGCTCCGGATCGATGATTTTGAGAAACCCAGCCCCATGGCCAGAAAACACTGCCGGGCACAAAATTTTGAACAAGATAATGTCAGAGGAACCTGGCTCTATCCCGCCAACCGTCATTCCTGTAAAGTCATCCTATATTTCCACGGAGGAGCCTATGTTTGCGGCCCCTCCATTATGCAATGGCGTATGCTTTCTCATATCAGTTGGAAGAGCGGGTACAGAGCTCTTCTGATCAACTACCGCAAAGCACCGGAACATCCCTTTCCCGCAGCGCTTGAGGATATGGAAAAAACCTATGATATTTTATTGGAAAACACAAATCCGGAAAATATCATCTTTGCAGGAGATTCCGCCGGGGGTGGACTGGCCCTGGCACTGGCAATGAAGCTGAGAGACGAAGGAAAACCCCTGCCGGAAAAAATGGTATTGTTTTCACCCTGGCTCAATGTGGAGATGGATAATCCCGAAACAGCCGCCTGGGAGGAACGGGATAATATGCTGGCCCTGCCGGGATTACAGGAAGCGGCGGATCTCTATTGTGGTAAAGAAAATAAAAAAAGCCCCTACATCTCTCCCCTTTCCGGAGATCTGGATAACCTGCCTCCGTGCTATTTGATGGTGGGGACCAATGAACTGCTCCTACCCGACTGCCGTAAATTACGTAAAAAAGCTCAAGAAGCCGGCTGGAATCTGAAATATGAAGAATGGGAAGAGATGTTCCATGTGTGGATGCTCAATATTCCCTTTCTTCCCGAAGCGAGAGAGGCGATTAATAAAATACTTCAATTTATTCAGGATCGGGATAATGATTAGTTCTCAACTTTTTTATCGCAGCCGAATGCTTTTTGGACAATTAGTACTCCAGAGGATAAAAAAATGACGGGACAAAGTTTGAAGGGAATAAAATCAATTTGAAATCCCGTAAAGAGTGATACAATGGCCATTGTCAGGAGCATTAAAAAAGACAATAGATAGACCATTTTTATTGATCTTGTTTTAACTTTTGTGAAAAGAGTAACCACAATGACCAGTAAACCTATAAAAATCAGAGTTAATCCTTCATTAATCCACTCCATCCTGATAATGAGCTTATTATCCCGAGATATTTCCCCAAAATCACTTACAACATTATTTGTTGGAATTAAATGGGCAATCCCCCAGCAGATATTCAGGAAACCACCTACATAAACTAAAACATTTCTTAACATAACAACTCCTCCTATTTTATTCTGCTAATTCATCAGGACAGCAGACAATAATCTCACCATTTTCCTCCATTTCCCTGATGAGAGAAACAATGCGCAATTGAGCTTTATCAATGTCACTAATTTTAACTCGCCCAAATTTCTCGATACCTTTAATTATTTTCTTTTTCTCGTCCATAGAGATTTGGTCAAAAATATAACTCTTAACCTTCTCATCAACGACTTTAAGAGATAAGCATAAATCTGAGAAATCTGCCCTTTCGATAATTCTACAAACCGTATCTTTATCGAGCAGAATGATATCCTCAAAAACAAACATTCTGTTTTTTATCTCTTCTACCAGTTCATTATTTGTCTTTTCTAGTTTCATAATCACATTCTTCTCAACAGTGCGGCTGATGAGATTGAGGATTTCTGAAATCTTATCAACTCCGCCAGCTCCCATATTTGAATTTTCATTCATTTTGCTCAAAGAGTACCGAAGAATATCTTCTATCTTTTTAAGAACTGCCGGATTTGTTCTATCTAACTCACCGATCCTACGTATCAAATCAGGTTGAATTTCGGGAGAAAACATCTCAAGAAAACGGGCACCTACCTCGGATTTCAAATAGGATAATATAATAGCGATTAATTGAGGATTATCATGTGCCAGTAACTGATAGAGGTTGGAGAGATCAGCTAATCCAATATAAGAAAAAGGCTGTTCTTCTAATACCAACCGATTCTGATCCGGATTGGCCTGCAGAAAAACCTGATCATTTAAGTGATCCTGACTATTTGACAGTTCCTCTATTCGTCGGGAAATATCAGTTGAAACATTTGTTATCTGTAGAGAGAGTTTTTTTATATTTTCCTGAAAATCATTTTGATCCGATTCTTTCTTTTTATCCCTTAAAAGTTCTTGTATCTCATGGGGAAGTAGATCCTTTTCTCCATCGATAGTATAAGTTATATTTTTCTTTGTCCTGTTAAAACGACTGGAACAGACAATTTCTCCACCCATCCGGATGGAACTTAATCCCTTAGAAAATCCTTTCAGATTAATCAGACTTCCTTTTTTTAACAAACCAAGTCTCTGTAAGCTCAGATCTTCAGTCCTGGTAAGTATCTCTGAATCCATCTTCATATGTGATATCATCTGACTGGATATCATTTTTTTTTCATTTTTTCTAACCAGTGAATGCCAGAATTGAGCAGATAATTTCCCGAGAATGGGCTCAATGGTCAGAAATGGAATACATAAGTTCATAAAACCGCAAACATCTCCAATAGAGATCTCAAAAGAGACAAGTATGACCATCTCCATGGGAGGAACTATCATGGCAAACTGGGGATTGGTTTCAATTTGTCCAAGAGTCGGATTCAAATCAATAACATCACACCAGGCATCCTTGAGATTTCCCATCAACTGTCCGGAAATTATCTCCATCATGGCTCTCTCTATCTCTGAAAGTTCATTATTCTCCTTTTTGGATTCTCCCTTCCCACCAAATGACCGATCAATCATCATAGAAGAAATCTTTGGTTCTATCTCCAGAACGGCAAGACCTTCTAAAGGCGATAAATTCAGAAGAGCCATGGTAGCAGGATTAGAAATGGACCTGAGGAATTCCATATAATTTAATTGATCCACTGCAGCTACATGCATATGGACCTGCATTCTCAAGTAGTTGGAGATTGTCAATGTAGCAAAGCGTGCAAAGGTTTCATGAATTATTGAGACCGTGCGGATCTGTTCTTTTGAAAATTTATCGGGCCTTGTAAAATCATATGTTTTAACTTCATATTCTCTATCCTGCACGGGGCTTGCTGAAAGAATCTTTTTACCCATTATTTTTTCACAATCCATAATTAATTCCTCTTATTTAAAACTTCTGTAACACGAATACCGAAATTCTCATCAATGACAACAACTTCACCTTTTGCCATGATTTCCCCGGCAGCAACCAGATCAACAGGTTCACCGGCAATAGATTGAAGCATAATTATCGAACCCGGTCCAATGGAAGAAAATTCATCGAGTTTGAGATCTGTTCCTCCCAATACAACCTCTACGGGGACTCTTACATCTTTAATATTTCCTATCTTCATATCTGTTCCTCCCTGTTCATCGCTATGACCTTAAAGTAGAATTCTCCTCTTTTTTTTATAACTCTGCCTGTCGCTATAGTCAGTCCATTTACTTCAAGTTCATATAGTTTATTTTTGTTCTGTTCTGTTACCAATTCACCCCTTTCCCGAATATTCAGTAAATCATCAGTACTGAGTTTCATTCTCTGGAGAATCACATTACCTTCAACATGAACAGTTTCAGCAATAGGGGCTGAATTCAAAAAATCTCTTAACATACTCACTCCTCCTCTTATCATAATTGTCACCGAATACATTCAGGAACTCTTACACTATTCTGTTTTTTTAGGGCCTATATTATAATACCTTTTTTACCCCTTAACTCTTCTGCGGTATTCACCGGGTGATATTGACATCAGTTTCTTAAAATAACGGTTGAAAAAAGAGACATTGTTATATCCTACAGAGAATGCAATATCGATAATCGTCATGGAACTGGCCTTCAGTAACTGACAGGCTCTATCAATCCTCAGCCGGTTAATGTATTTAAAAAGAGGAATACCGGTTTGTTCTTTAAATGCCCGGGAAAAGTATGATGAATTGAGAGCACAGCGGGAAGCAAGATCATCGAGACTGAAAGAGCTGTCAAAATTTTCTGTAATAAAGTGGATGATATCATCAATACCCCAGATCCTCTGCTTCCCGGACCAGGCTTTCAATTCTCCCTCACTCAAGGCTCCGATTCTCTTAAGAATTATCAGCAGTTCACAAATGTTTATATGGACCATATCCAGATAGTCGGATCTTTTAAGATATATTTCCCTGTATAATCCGGCCAGGATCTGATCAATTCTCGATGAAATATTTTGATCGAGCAGAAAACCGTGATAGAGTGGATGATGGGATTGAGGAAGGAGACTGATAATAGTCTTACCAATTGACAGATTGTCAATTTCATTCAGGAATGACCGACTGCTCGAGAAAATACAGACTTTTCCAGAACCTCTAAAAGATAAGGGCATGGCAGATGAAATAATAAATGCGAATGCTTCAGAGGATTCAAAAATGGTGTTCTCGATCCTGAGAATAGAGGTTCCCGATATATGAACAAAGAAATTCACAGCATTTGATGATACCGGTTGTGTTACATTGTATGAGTTATTATATATTCTGCAGCTGACAGGTTCCGAGTGAATCATCTTCAATCAGTTTAAATGAGAAAAATCTCCCAGTCTTACACTTTTTTTACCTGCAGGCTTATTAAATTGAAAATAACGATGATATTGTTCTCGATATAACGGATATCCAATTACACCGCTGAGACAAGCGTTCCTTTATCGGCCAGGGACTTGTAATACCCCTTCTGTTCGAGTAGTTCCAGGTGAGAGCCGGATTCGACAATTTCTCCGTTTTTCATAACATAGATTTTATCGGCTTTCATAATAGTCGAAAGCCTGTGGGCTATAATGATAGTTGTTCTATCTTTACAGAGCTTCCAGAGAGCCTCTTGTATCAGGCTTTCCGACTCATTGTCGAGAGAACTGGTCGCCTCGTCGAGGATGAGGATCCCGGGATTCTTCAGAAAGACCCTGGCAATGGAAATCCTCTGTTTCTGTCCGCCTGAAAGGAGCACTCCCCGTTCACCGACTTCCGTATCCAGCCCATCGGGCAGAGTATCGATAAATGCCTTGAGATTGGACATTTTAACCGCTTCAGAAACCTCCTCTTCCGATGCGTCCGGTTTACCGTAAACAATGTTCTCTCTTATGGTTCCATCGAAAAGAAAGACATTCTGCTGGACAATACCTATCGTTCTTCTCAGACTCTTCTGCTTAAGCCCCTGTATATTCTGATTATCGATTATAATAGATCCCTCAACAACATCATAGAAGCGGGGCAAAAGAGCCGCCATTGTACTTTTACCGGCTCCCGATTCCCCGGCAAGGGCAATTGTCTGGCCGGCTTTGATTTCCAATGAGATGTTTCTGAGGACCCAGTCGGGTGATTTATCGTATTTAAAACTCATGTTTTCCATAATAATGGTACCACCTGCCGGTGTGAATTCCATGGCGTCGGGATAATCCTGAATATCCGGATCGATATCCATAATTTCCTGAAAACGCTCGAAAGAGGAAATGCCCTGCTGCAGCTGTTCCGTAAAGTTGATAAGACGGTCAATAGGGGGGAGTATGATTCCCACATAGAGAATAAAAGTCAGCAGATCTACAAGAATCAGAGTGTCATTGAAAATGAGAATTGTGCCTCCGGCAATAATACAGAAATAGTAAATCTCTCTCAGAAACTGCATAAATGAATGGAATCGGGCCATTCTCTGATAACTGATCTCTTTAGCCTGGCGAAAAGAGGTGTTACTTCTGTGAAATTTATTGTTTTCAAGATTTTCATTGGCAAAGGATTTTACCTCGCGGATTCCCTGGACAGAATTCTCAACAGTACTGTTGATCTCGGCAATCTCCTTTCTGACCTTGCGAAAACCCTTTCTCATTTTTGATCCCATAATAAGCCCCCAGAGAAGCATAAAGGGAAGCGGGATTAAAGAGATCATCGCCAGGGAGGAGTTGAAAAGGAACATAACGATATAGGCCATAATGAGGACTACCGTGGAGATAATAAGATCCTCTGGA
>JAEINM010000142.1 GCA_016342385.1 Spirochaetaceae bacterium
CTGATAAGTTACTATTTTGTCAGTTCATATGGGGAAGATATCATTGATAATTATATAAACCTGGCGAGGAAATATGCCAAAATCAAGATTCTGGCAAAAGCCGTTACCCGTGAGACAAAAACAGCTAAAGAGATTAAAAAGGTCCTTGATGATTTTTGTAAAATCCCCGCCGGAGATGTCTACCTCCCCCTCAATGAAACCATTGAAATCCGTGTGAAACTGATCGACCGTTTTATATCCAATCAACTGCCTTATATCGGAATTGCCAAGCACCATATAAATGTCAGAGATATAGGAAAACTGACAGATAACTTCTACGGAGGAACCAGTAAAGCGGGACGAATAGGAGGAAAAGCAGCGGGCATAATACTGGCCCATAAGATTTTGCACCCCTCTATCGGTGAAAGTGATGATGAGCTGGAAAAATATATAACGATCCCCGAATCCTATTTCTTCAATTCGGAAATGTTCAGCGATTTTGTCGATTACAACAACTTTCACTATTTCCACAGTCAGAAATATAAGGGTCATAAAGAGCTCCAAAAAGATTTTGAAGTTATCGACAAGACTATAATGGATGCCGAAATGCCTCCATCTCAGATAAAAATAATAAAATCGTTCCTTGAGAAAATCGGAGATAGCTCTCCCCTGATCCTCCGGTCATCTACACTGCTGGAGGACAACATGGGATACTCCTTCTCAGGAAAATACGATTCCATATTTATCAGCAATCAGGGGAAAATAAAAGACAGAATTGAAGAGTTTATCTACGCTTACAAAAAAGTTCATATAAGCACTTTTGCTCTGGATCCCATAATATACAGACAGGATCACGACCTTCTTGATTTCGATGAAAGAATGAATGTTCTGGTACAAAAAGTCGTCGGGACAAAATGTGGAAAATACTTTCTGCCCGCGGCGGCAGGTGTGGCCTTCTCCTATAACGGATACAGATGGAACCCGAAGATTAAAAGGGAAGAGGGGCTTATAAGGCTTGTATACGGCTTGGGGACTAGAGCTGTAGACCGTGTAGGAAATGACTACCCCAGAATGATCTCCCTGAGCCACCCGACATTGCGCCCCGAGATAACTCCTCCACAGATTAGAAAGTATTCTCAGAAAACCGTCGATGTTATAAATCTTGAAACAAAGGATCTAGAATCCATTCCCTTTGTAGATCTGATGAATGATGTGGATCTACCGGAACTGTTCAACGCTGTTTCCATTAATAAAGATGGGCTTCTGGCTCCTCCCCTGTTCAAGACCGAAAGATTTGACCCCTCTTCGGCCTGTATCACTTTCGACAACCTGATCAGCAAGACTCCTTTTATAAAAATCATGAAAAAAAGCCTGAAAAAACTGGAGGAGGCCTATAGGAAACCGGTTGATGTTGAATTCGCCTGGCACGATAACAAACTGTTTATTCTCCAATGCCGCCCTCTGAACATTAGGAAAATAACGGAGAAAATTACGATTCCTTCAAATATCAGTAAAGACAGAATGCTGTTCACCAACAAAAACTGCATTACCAGTGATACAGTAAAAAAAATTGAATACATCGTCTATGTTGATCCCAAGGCCTACAATATGCTGAAAACTCATCTGGAGAAAGTGGAGATCGGTCGCGCCGTCCATGAAATAAACAGAACTCTTTCTGAAAAGCGATTTGCCCTCTTCGGTCCGGGAAGATGGGGAAGCAGTGATATCAGTCTGGGAGTCAAGGTCGGTTACAACGATATCAACAAGACACTCATCCTGGGAGAGATTGCCTTTGATAAAGGCGGATCAACTCCTGAAGTGTCATTTGGAACCCACTTCTTCAATGACCTGGTGGAAGCCAACATTATATCTATAGCGCTATACCCCGATAGAGAAGATACTTTTTTCAATGAACAGTTCTTTTTGGGTTCTACCAATAAAATTGAAGAGATTACACCTGAAATCAGCCATCTGAAAGAAATTATTCACATAATAGATGTAAAAGAATCTACAGGTGGCAACCTGCTCCATATCTATCAGGATGATGAAAATCAGAAGGGCATCGGTTTCTTCGCTCCCTAAAGGACCTTTGACTTGAGAATCTCTCCCTCGAGAGATTTTACCATCAGACTGGTACCGTCATATATGCCGTATGAGGCCTGAGTATTCCGCCTGGGGAGAGAGATGGAGCCGGGATTAAAATGGATTACACCCTTCACATCTTCTATTTCCGCTATATGAGTATGTCCCGAAGCAAAGATATCACCGCGATTGAGAAGAGGCATATTGGCCCGGTTGTATATGTGCCCATGGGTAAAAAA
This sequence comes from Spirochaetaceae bacterium, assembly GCA_016342385.1. GTDB lineage: Bacteria > Spirochaetota > Spirochaetia > DSM-2461 > DSM-2461 > Spirochaeta_F. The sequence continues at coordinate 2,301 of JAEINM010000142.1, forward strand.
TATTTTTCTCATACCGTCAAAGACCATGTGGTAGTCGCTTAAGAGTGAATAGTCGAGAACCATCTGATCAACTTCGCTGTCACAATTCCCACGGACCGCCAGAATCTTATCACTGAGACTGTTGAGTATTTCGATAGTTCTGGAGGCATTGTATCCATCATCTATGGAATTTCGGGGACCATGATAGAGAGCATCTCCCAGAAAGAGGATCATGGAACAGTTTTCCTCATAAAAAGCCTTGAGAATATATTCAAGAGGACCGGAAAACCCGTGTATATCCGAAAGTATCAGTAGTTTCATATCTGCCTTAGGATAATACGGTCAGATCGGGCAATCAAGATGAATTGGGACTTTTTTTCAAGAAAACATAGAACTATGTTGACAGTTTTCTTTTAACAAGATATATTCAATTTCGTTAATGCCGCTGTAGCTCAGTCGGTAGAGCAGAGGACTGAAAATCCTTGTGTCGTGAGTTCAAATCTCACCGGTGGCAATTAGCATTTAACCAAATATTCTCATTCAGAATATTTGGTTTTTTTATTTATAATAACTCAGAATCTTTTAAACCAGGATTCACCTGACTTCTCTGAATACCTTAATTGTATCTATTTCTTTACAATCATGATAATTCGATAACCCTCCTGATCACGGTCCAAGAATCGTAAATTTCCATCCAATATCGAAGTTAATCTCACTATTGGAAAAAACTTTTTATCCATACGTTTGCAAGAATCAAATTAAAGAATATATTAGTATGTAGACTGTATTCTATTTTACAGATCAGTTTTAATATATACAATTACCAAAAGGAAAATATATGAACAACAATGTCGCGATACTATGGGACCTGGAAAATGTAACTCCCACCAGTTCCAACACACTATTTCTAGACGGAATGTCGGAATACGTCGAGGGGATTGGATCAATTGTCTGCTCCTATGCCTATGCAGACTGGAGCAAGCCGGGATTCCGGAGCCTTGGGCCTCTACTGGCTGCCAGAAATTTTTATATGGTTCACATCCCCCGTGCCCGTAAAACTAAAAACAGCGCCGATATGCAGCTGGTTTCAGATGCTCTGGATCTACTGCGCTATTACGACAATATAGACACCTACGTCCTGATTACGGGAGACAGTGATTTTCGCCCTCTACTCCTGTCGTTGAAGAAAACCGGAAAAAAAATACATATTATATGTGATATCAAAACAGCTGCACAGGATCTGCTGATCATTGCAGATAGTTTTATCGACTACAGAGAAGTACTGACAGCTTCAGATGATTCAGATGATTCTGATGAAGATGAGCTCGATGAAAAACCGGCAGATAACAAACCGAATCATCCCAAAGAGTATTGGTTTGAGCGACTGGCAGAATCGGCCAGTTTACTGCAGAGCGAAGAAAAGACCTGTAACATGGGTACGGTGAAAATCAAACTGAAAATGCTCAATCGCGATTTTAACGAAAATACCCTGGGATATAAGAGATGGAGTGCTTTTGTCACGGCAGCTGTAAAAGCCGGATATGTCAGGATGGAGGAACTGGATAAACAGACAAACATTCTTCCGGGACAGTCCTATAGAAAAGATGTGGGATCTCTTCAGAGTGCTCTTCGGATTCTCATTGAAGAGCTTAAGGAACTGGATAATGGGAAAAATGCCGATTTTCATCAGTATTCTATCCTCAACTCCAAACTGCTCGACAAGGGGATAAACACCAAAAACCTGGGATTCACAAAATTCAAAAAGTTTATCTCTTCAGCAGAGGCGAGAGGACTGGTTGAGACCAAAGTGGAAAATCTGGAAAATTTTGTTAAGAGACAGATCTAAGAAACGGGAGAAGGGAGACAGGAAGAGAGTCTCCCTTTATTCAATAAGATCCCTGAAAAGTCTGCTTTCGATTTTCAAATATTCAGAAGACCCGGGGATTCGTCTTTCTCTTGGTTCTTCGATATTGAAAGAATCCACAATAGAAGCTGGTTTTTCCGATAGAACAAAAATCTTATCGGCCAGTGTAATTGCTTCATGGATATCATGAGTAACCAGTACAACAGTTCTTTTCTCCCCTTTCCAGAGTGAGATAAATTGATTAATCAGTGATAGTTTAAGTTTCAGATCAAGGGCTTGAAATGGTTCATCCATGAGAATGATATCCGATGGATGGGCAAAGGCCCGGGCTATGGCAACTCGCTGTTTCATTCCTCCACTCAATTTACCGGGATACCAGTCGGAAAAATCTGAAAGGTCTGTCATTTCAAGAAAACGGGAGCATAACTGCTCTCTCTTCTCTTTAGATTCTATCTCTCCCAGGACAAATTTCAGATTGCTCTTCACTGTTAACCAGGGAAGTAAACGGGGCTCCTGGAAAAGATAGGAAAAATTATGCCCTCCCACCCCTTCGAGTTTTCCGGTTTGAGCTTTCACCATAGAAGTCAGCAAATTTAATATGGTCGTTTTTCCGCAACCGGACGGCCCGAGAACAACTGAGATTGCTCCTGTTTCAAATTTCATTGAAACATCCTTCAGTACTGAAAGATTTCCGAAATTCACAGAAATATTGTGGAGGTTTAAACTCATGATTGTCTTCTCCAGGGCAGAAAATACTGAAGCATAAGAAGAATGGATTCCGATACAGAACTGATGATTATGGCTACAATTGTCCAGGCAAAAAGATCGGCTGTATTGAGCTGAATCTGTGCGAACTGCATTCCTGTCCCGATTGCCGATCTCGGCATGCTGATAACTTCCGCGGCGATAACCGCTTTCCAGGTCACACCTGCCGCAGTAGAAAGTCCCGCCAGAAGATAGGGAATAAGAGAGGGGATGTAAATCTGGAAAATGATTTTAATTTTTGAAACCCTGTATATATCTGCCATTTCAAGAAGGTGGGGATCTATATTTTTAATACCCTCAATAACATTTCCGGAAATAATGGGAAATACCACAAGAAAACAAACAAAGACCGGTACATTTTCCGTAGTGAGCCAGATAATGGCCAATAGAACAATGGATAGAACCGGTACTGTTTTAATCACAGTCAGTAAAGGTTTCAATAAAATAAATACAAAACGGTTTTCTCCCGCAGCAATTCCGATAATAAGAGCTGCTGCCGCTGAAAGAAGAAAACCTGTAACACCCCTTTTCAATGTAAAAAGAACCGTCTTCAAAAATCCCTCTTCCATAATCAGCCGAAATAATGCCCTGAAAGCTGATTCGGGAGAAGGCAGAATAATTTCTGAACCTACGAAAAGGGATATGAGCTTCCATATGAGAATTAAGACCAATAGGGAAACTGTAAATAACAATCTATTTTTCAAGATAATATAGATCTTCCCCGGGGATTGAACCACCGATAATTTTCGGATCGAGACCATAAAGGACAGCATAATAATCGTCAAGGAGGGTTTTACACTCTATACCATCAATATATTTAAGATTGATTCTCGGGATAGCCTTTTCTGTAATTTCTGCTGTCAAAGTAAATCCATGTTGTGGAACTAAAACCGCTGATTCAGATTGGTGTTCATTAACCATATTGATCGATTTTTCATATTCATTGAGAAACGTTTTTACAAGGAGAGGATATGCTTCTATAATGTCCTCTTTTATCACGAGTACAGACATGGGATAGGAGTCTTCTGACTGCTGCTGTTCCATCCAGACTTCCTGCAGATCAATGACCACTGATGCATCACTTTTTTCTGTTACCATTGAGACAAATGGTTCCGGTAGAATGGCTGTATCAACCAGCCCTCCGATCACAGCTTTTGCCAGATCTGCATGACTGTAACTGAAATCCATATAGAGGTCCTCTTCCGAATTTATTCCGGCTCCCCTTAAGAGGAAACGGGAAAGGAAGTCGGGAGTGGCACCCTTGGCTGCATTGTAAACAGTTCTCCCCTTAAGATCATCAAGTGTTTTTATGGAATGATCTGTGCTGACAACATAGAGAACTCCCAATCCGGTTACAGCAGCCACTTGATATCCCAGATTTTTAGCATACAATAAAGCGGGCATATTGGCCGGAAGAACAGCCATATCGACTGAGCCCTTGGCAAGCTCGCCTACAAGAGCTTTGGGAGCAAGAGCTACATTATAATGAGTCGTGACACCTTCACCCAGTTCGGGATTATTTTCAAATAGATGTATCATTCCGATACCTGTGGGACCATTAAGTGCTGTTATATTGAGTGTAAAATCTTCCGGGAAAACTTCCTTTTTCCCTCCGGAATACAAAGAGAGTATCAATATATTTAAAATCATTAGAATAATCGTTGTTTTTTTCATTTTTTCTCCTTTATCAGTTCTATCAGAAGAATAGAAATTGTAAAGACTAAAGTCAATGTATTTCAGACAGTTGCGTAATTTTTCAATTCTAAATATCATGAGTATTCTAGAAGGAGAATAATATGGAATGGCGTGCAAGTCATATTCTGGTAAAAGATAAAGCATTGGCTCAAAATATTTTAGGAAGATTAAAAAAAGGTGGCAATTTCAACGCTCTGGCCAAAGAATTTTCCACCTGCCCCAGCAAATCCAAGGGGGGTGATCTGGGCTGGTTTGGACCGGGGAAAATGGTTCCTCAATTTGAAAAAACCGTCATTAAACTCTCTCATGGGAAAATAAGCGGAATTGTTCAGACTCAATTCGGATATCATATTATAAAAAAAACAGGGCAGAGAGGCTGATGAACCAGAGTCATGATCTGGTCCTTATAACGGGCAATAGATCGGGAGACCTGGATTCTCTGGTCTCCTCTTATGTGAAAGGGACACTACTGAGCCTGAAAGAAAAGAAAAATAAACAGGTTTTTATTCTCTTTCACTTTCCTGAAAAAGAATGGAAACTGCACCCTGAGGCCCAGTTTTTATTCCGGGGAAAAGATATATTCAGGGAAAATATTATTTTTCTCGATGATCTGAAGACATTGAACCTGGAGAAATTGTCAGAAGAGGATAGATTACAGATTATCCTGACCGATCATAACAGACCGGAAGAGATCCTCATTCCTTTTGCCGGTTCCATTGTTGAAATTATCGATCACCATGAAGTTGTTTCCCCTCTGGCTGAAAAAATACAAAAAGTGATCCATAATACAGGTTCCTGTTCTACTCTTGTTGCAGAACAATTTCTGGAAGAACTAAAAAGGAACCCCGCAAGCTTTAGTCAGAATCAGATTCCATTCATAGCAGACCTGCTTTATTTTACAATTCGCATCGATACAGATCATCTAGAGGAAAATACTTTTTTCGATCTTCAGAAAGATCGTCATGTTTTAGAAAGACTTTTACCCCATATAAGTTTACCAGAACAATTTCTCAACCAGCTGAGAAAGAAAAAAATGGATTTTTCAGATTTCACACTGGAAGATCATTTTTCAAAAGATTTTAAAGCATGGGAATCAGGAGAAATAACTTATGGCATCAGCACGGTCTATATAGACAGGGAAACTTTTTTTACAATGGAGAAGTCCTCCCCTTCAGCAGAAAAATTTCTGAAAAAAAAGAGGATCGGAATTCTTTTTCTGATGCATTTTTTAAAAGAACCGATATTAAAGAGAGAATTAACTGTTTTTATACCCGGCGTCTTCCCCTATAAAGAGGAAATACTTAAAGCGATTTCAGATTCAGACCTTTTTGAAGACATACAATGGAATAGCAATGAAAATATGTATTTCTTTTCACAGTTGGATCCCCGGTTATCAAGAAAAAAAATACAGCCTTTTATCGAGGCATTATTAAAAGAGATAAAGGACCTAAAATGAATACAATGAAACACACCACCCTAATACTCATTTCACTATTCTTCATACTCTCATGTGCCACGAAAAATGAGCTGATTTCAACTGTAACAGAACAGAGACTGGAATCATTTTCTGTTTCAGACGGATCGGGAAATCTTATTCAGAGTGTCTCTATTATTTATAATGATCTAAATAAACCCTCTGAAATTCAAGCAAACAGCACAGAGGGAGATCTTCTTAACCGAACAACCATGGAATATACAGAATCGGGAAAACTCGCCACCATCAAAAATTCATCCGATGAACTGAAGTATATTAAAACCGAATATCACTATGACGATTCTGACTTTCTTGTAAAAGTTCTAAGCAAAAATGAGACTGAATCCATTCTGGGCTCCAGCACTTATATAAACGATGAGAAGGGGAATCCTGTAGAGTGGATGTCCCAGTACCGCAGAGGCAATGAAAAAATCCATTTTATTATGGAATATGATGATCAGGGCCAACTGATTAAAACCTCGGAACTGGATGAGAAAGAAGAGACTATCTACTACAGTGTTTCACAATATGATGAATCGGGAAATGAAATATCCTATACTATTTATTCACCGGAAGGGCAGATAGATCAGCAGCTACTGAGCTTCTATAGGGAAAATGTCTTGAGTAGAACAGAAATAAGAGATGAGACCGGACTGATTCTCTATAAGACAGTATATGAATTAAACGAGTGGAAAAAACCCTCCAGAATAACCTCCTACAATCAATACGAAGATATAAATGATTATGTGGAAATCACCTATGATGAAAGAGGGAATGAGCATATTCGTAAATCCTTTGATCACGAAGGGAACTTACAGGAAAAAATTGTAAAAGAATACGACTCTGAGAACAACAACAGGGAAATGACGATCTATGATGAGAAAGATAAAATAGTATCGGTAACCAGAAATGTTTTTGTCAATAAGCCTCTGAACATGACTGAAGAAGAATTTAATGCCCTGGTGTTCACGTTCTAATTCTAAAAAAGTAGTATTTAAAGACTGATGATTGAAGGTGATAAATAGAGATATTCACTGCCGGAAAGAAGAGCTTTAT
>JAEINM010000143.1 GCA_016342385.1 Spirochaetaceae bacterium
ATATAATTCTGAATCTGTATATAGGAAAATTTCCTATATACTCTGTATTCTTTATAATTCCATCGGTGCTGAAGATTCAAATCAAGAGTCCTGTTTTTTTAACAGCTATGGCCGGGATTGAGAGTTAAAAAAAGGGGCTGGGGGGCTTTAATAGAAGCCATGATTGGACATTTGCGACAGCCCCTTTTTATATATTCATTTCAGATGTTTAAGCCCAGGGATCAACTCGATTAAAAGTCTGGTTGCGATCGGGACCGACAGAGACAGTACCAATAGGTGTTTCTACAAACTTTTCTATAAAGTTGATATATTCTTTTGCCTCTAGAGGAAGATCATCATAGGAGGAACAGGCTGAGAGATCCGTTTTCCAGCCTTTAAAGCTCTTAGTAACCGGTACAGCTTTTGACATAAGATCTATTCTTGCGGGAAATATTCCTGTGACTTCCCCGTCTATTTCATAACCGATACAGACCTGAACCTCATCAAATGTATCATAAATATCGAGTTTTGTAAGAACCAGACTGTCTATTGAATTTGACCAGCAGGCGTATTTCAGAGCGACCAGATCAAGAGAACCGCATCTTCTGGGACGACCCGTAGTAACACCGTACTCTTTTCCGATAGTCATAATCTGGTGCCCCAGATCTCCGTCCTTTTCCTCTTTGAATTCAGAAGGAAAAGGTCCGTTGCCGACCCGTGTCGTATAAGCTTTGCATATACCATATATTTTATCCAGCTGCTTTGGACCTATACCAGCCCCGATAGCTGCCCCGGCACTGCACGAATATCCCGATGACACATATGGGTAAGAACCGCCATCAAGATCGAGCAGTACGCCCTGAGCGCCCTCAAAAAGCATATTTTTATCTTTATTCTCATAGAGGAATTGCGAAATATTACAAACCATTCCTCTCATTTTTTCTTTGTAGATATTTAGAAATTCCCGGTCTTCATCTTCCAGGAGAGCATACCTTTCCTCATCGTACATATCGCCAACACGAAATCCGTCTCTAGAGGATTTCAGTGAATATGTGACACCTATTCCCCGTCCCGTTGTACCGATGGGATTTTTTCGTTTTGAATCCATATCCAGATCCATCTGTCTGTATCTGGGAAGAACCAGATGAGCCCGGTCCGATACGAGGATTCTATTTTCCCATTCCAGCCCCTGTTCTTTGATCCCGTCCAACTCATTAAACATAGCTTCGGGGTCAATAACCATTCCTGAACCTAAAACAGCAATTTTATCGGGATTGACGATACCGGAAGGAATCAGATGAAGTTTATAGACCTTATCTCCCACAACGATTGTGTGGCCGGCATTGGCGCCACCGGAGAACCTGACAACAATGGAAGAGTCTTCTGACATATAGTCTACAATTTTTCCTTTACCCTCATCGCCCCACTGGGCTCCGATTACAACAAGCTTCATATTCTACCTTCTCAGAAACAAAAATACGGTTGCCAATGACAACCGTACCCCATATTAGTAATTTCTGATATTTTTTTCAATCTCAGTTAAGCAAAAAAAGTTATTCTGTCTACTAATGTGTTAGAATTATAATCAGGAGTATTGTTTATGTGGCCCATGATAGAAAAAAGAAAGAAATCAAGGCGACTGAAATCTGAGAGAAAGAATCAAAATTCTGACAGAAGAAAGAATAACCGCAGAAAATTCTTCAACTGGATAGAGCTGTTTCTCGATGATGATAACCCCGATATCAGCTGAATTCTTCCTTGGTCATTTTTTCATAATCTCTCACAGTATCGATATCCAGTAAGATTCCTTCAGATTGTATCTGGATTTCCGATATACGAAAGGGTTTCAATATTTCTTTCATTTTGAGCCTATCATCTGCTTTCTTTATCCCTTCAATAAGAGAACTATTTATAAGGACGGGATGGCCTCTTTTTCCATGAAATACAGGAAATAGCACATCATCAAATTCTTCTCCGCTCATAAGGCCATAGACTTCCGGAGGAATAAAAGGCATATCCCCGAGAGTAATAAAAAAACGATCTGTTTGAATATATGGTAAAGCTGCCTTAATGGAAGAGAGCATACCTTTCCTGTATTCGGGGTTTTCAATAATTTGGACATTTTCGATCTGACCGATATGACTCTTTAGATCATCAATCCTGAATCCCCCTGAAATAACAATCTGTCCACAGTTCTCCATGGCATTTTCCAAAGACTGTTTTACTATGCTTTTGCCTTTAAAATCTAGAAGGAGTTTCCATTGTTTCATACGTGAAGAAAATCCTGCTGCAAGGATTATACAATCATATTTCATATTATAAATGTATTATTTGAATATGAATTAAACTAGACCTATAATCTTACTATGGCTAAATTAGAAGATATTATAAAGTATCTTGAAGATAACAATAAATATATTATTACTTGCCACGAATCTCCCGATGGAGATGCCCTGGCTGCAGAATATTCTCTGGGAAAAGGATTACTATCGAGAAATAAGGATATTCTAATAATAAATAGTGACTCAACCCCGGAAAAATTTAAATTTGTCGATCCCGATAATATGATCGCTCAATATAAATCCCATGACGATTTACCTCCTGATTTAGAGAACTGGACTCTAATTATCGTAGACACGGAAAAATCAAATATCGGTTTACTCAAAGATATTCTGCTCCATAGAGTTAAAGCAATCATGATTATCGATCACCATAATTATGAAGAATCGGAAAACCCACTGATATTTCTGAATTCCGATGCCGGATCATCCTGTGAAATCATCTATGAAATTTTGACAAAAATGAAAATTAATATCGCCCTGGATATTGCCATTGCTATCTATACAGGCATTATCTACGACACAGGTTCCTTTGCCTATCCCAAAACAAATGCCTTTGCCTTTCATATTGCCGAGCACCTTGTGAAAATTGGAGTGATTCCCAATTGGGTATATTCCAAATTATATGAAAGCAAATCTATTGAATCGATTATACTGCAGACTCTTGTGCATCAGAATATGAAACTCTACTTCAACCAACAGGTCTCGGTGCAGTATATGAGTAAAAAAACGCTACTCGATTCCGGTGCAAAATATGATGAAGCCCAGGAAATTGTCAATTTTCCCCTGCAGAGTGAAATAGTCAGAGTCTCCATCTTCTTCAAAGAAGATTCAGAAGGCCTTCTAAGGTGCTCTATTAGGTCGAAAGGGGAACTAAATTGCGTAACAGTAGCGAGAATATTTAATGGCGGAGGTCATAAGACAGCTGCCGGTTTTAAATGTTATGAACCTTTTGAAGATATTCAAAAAAGAGTGCTTGATATCATAGGGGAATATTTTACATAATACCACTTATGATAAAATTAATATTTAAATCTTTTCTTATTCTCCTTTCCCTATTAGCGATTTCCTGTAGGATCAAAATCGATGTAGAGGAAAAAATCATACCGCAGACTATTGTCCCCGGTGCAGAAAGAGAACTGCCGATAACTAATACAGATAGCACAATTGAGACAGTCGTTTTTCAAAAATATGATGCCCAGATCTTAATAGACAGGGATTATACCATATTTGAAATTCAGAATATTAATATCGATGGAGATGAAGAAGAAGAACAGATAATTCTGGCAGGTCCTCTCAATGATGATAGGAAAATTTTTAAAATATTTGTAGCTGATTACGATCCTCAGAAAGATGAGTATATTGAAATCTACAGAGATGGTATATCTGAAAATAATCTGAAGATTGCCTCTATAGTGAGCGAAGATATAACCGGAGACCACTTTAATGAAGTGATCATCACCGGAATTGATACTAAAGGCCTTCAGGTATATGAAATTTTTAAAGTTATCACAATTGATGATACAGGTGATACCGCTTTTGTAAAGGTCTTCTCCCAGGCAGCAGATGGCGATTTTGAGCTGCATAAACCCGATCGGGGAAATGATTATAAGATCGATAATCTAAAGGGAGAAAGTTATATTCTTGAATTACAGAAAAAGAATCCCGAAGATGAGAAAAGCTTAATTATCGAAAAGTACAAATGGAATGAAACGACTCATTTTTTTGATCTCAGTAATTCTGAAAAAGTTAAAATATCCTTAGTATCCAATGAAAATCTTTTAAATTTCTACAGAGGAACAAGTGAAGATTTCCTTCAGTTTCTTTCAGGACCATGGTATAAAGTTAAGGATCTCGATGGTATACCCACGCATAATATGAATGAAATATTTCAAATACTGCCGGAAGCACAGACATTGACATTCTTTTCAAATGACATACAGGAGAGTTTTACCTGGGCCGATGATAAAAAACCGATAAAATACAGGAATGCCCTTTCTTTTTACGATGTTAGAAATAATTTCTTAAAGAGTATGTATTTTTCTATAAGTATATATATAGAATCCTTTGATTCTATTCAGGTCAAAATCAGAGGAAATGAAAGATGGGGTGGGACCTATACTCAGCTTACGGAAAATCTTCAGTATGTACTGACTGACAGATCCAGAGAGAACTCACTTATTTCCGATCTGAACATTAAAGGCCTTTTTAAAACGAACCTCAATACAGAAATAATCTTTGATAATCCCGAATACATTCTCAAGGAAAACGGAATAGAAACAAAAGGAATCTATACGATATTTGACCTTTATGATGATACAATTCTTGAGATGAAAGAGTTAAATGCCAATGGCCTGACGAAAGAAGTAAAATTATATAAAATGAACTACAGTGAGACTTCTGATGATTTTAGAATAATCAGAACTATAACACTCCAGAAAGGGAAATTAAAGGTGGATGGCCTGATGCGGGAGAGTAATTCAGAGCTGCATTTTGAACAAATTGAAAAAATTAATCAGGATGTTTCGGATCCTCAATCTTAAATCCCTCAATCCCTTTTGCTCTCAAATTGGATAAGAGTTGATCGGAGGGAAGATTTCCTGTTACAATTATTTTTGTAAGACCTTTTTCTGTTATATAAAAGAAATCAAAATTCAATAACCTGAGTTGATCGGAAAGGCTCTTTATATTTTCAGCACTAGAAAAAGAGCCCACTTGAATATAAGACTGGAACCGAGAACTCTGAGAGGGAAGAAAGAAATGGGACAAACGGGGAAGAGCCCCGACTTTGCCCTCCATGAGAGAGAGTTCAATAGAATCGGGAAAATTCGTTTTCATAAAATCTAGAACCTGAGAGGCAGCGTTCAGATTATTCCGGAGCAGATGTATTTCCCAGAGGGCCAGTTGAATCTCGGGGAAAAAAGCGCTGTATCGGCTCTCCTGTAAAAGAGTCTCAGCCCGATTCAGGTTTCCCTCATATTTGTAAAGTTCCGCTTTTAATAGAAGAGCATCCACATGAATCTGAGTTCCCTCACTACCTAAAAGAATATCGTTTAAATCAGACATTAAAGGGAGTTCACCCAGTTGATAATTCAATAAGAGATATTTCAGGTAGATCTTATAGTTCCTGTTTCCACCTGAATTAACAGAGGCTTTCTCATAATAATCTGCGGCCTTTTCATACTGAAAAACAAGTTCATAGGTCTGAGCTATTTTTAAATAAACATCCTGCTTATTTTCATTATCTGCAAAATTTTCGTATTTCATTAATAGTCGGAGTGTATCGTCCACTGAAGAAATAAGTGACGAGCAGTGAATGAGTATTTCTGAGAACCTGGAGTCTTTTGAATTGGAAGCCAGCCATTCATCATAGATTTGAACAGCCTGTTCAATTTTTCCCTCTTTTTCAAGAAGAGAAGCTTCATAGAGATTCTGGGCCAGAATCAATTGCCCGGAAAATAGAAATAATATTATCAGACTAAACTGTCGGAGTGCTGTCAATTGTTTCCTTTTTTACTTTATCCCTGTTTTTCTTCTTCTTGTATCTGGTAATAGTTCTATTAACTGCAAAGGGAATAACAGAAAGAGCACCGAGAACATAAGCACCAAATAGACTGACAAAAATGGGGACATCTTTAAAACTGGCCTTTTCACCAAACCAGAAACTGATATCAGAACTATGACCGGAGTTGAGACCTATAAATAAAATTACAGATGCCAGTATTATTAAAAACCTTATCATTCTCCAGGGCATGATACCTCCTCACCAAAAAATGTCTGACCTCTCATTGACTTAATTTTTACTTGTAGACTTTTTCCAATCATTTCTCTGCTGCCGGTAAATAAAACTGTTTCATTTCTTTCTGTTCTGCCTAAAATCTCTTTATCGGATTTTTTTGAAACCCGTTCAGCAATAACTTCAACGACTGTTCCTATTCTCTTTTCAAAAACGTCCCTGCTTATTCTGCGCTGCAGTTCAATAATCCTGGACAATCTTTTTTTCTTCAGTTCCTCGGGAAGACTATCGCCCCGGTTATATGCCTTGGTGCCCTCCCGGGGATTATAAAAATATGTAAAACTTTCAGAAAACTTCACCTTATTCATCAAATCTTCAAGTTCGGCCATATCCTCTTCTGTTTCTCCGGGAAATCCGACCATGATATCTGTTGTCAGAGAGATTTGAGGTATTCTGGATCTCAATTTCTCAACAAGAAGCAAGTAATCCTCTTTGGAATATCTTCTATTCATATCTGCCAGAACTTTTGTTGAACCATGTTGAACCGGAAGATGAAGATGGTTGCATATATTTTTCTCAGTAGCCATGACCTCTATTATATCATCATTCAGATCTTTCGGGTGGGAAGAGAGGAAACGGATTCGCGGTATATCTGTTTCACTTGTTATCATCCTCAGTAGAGAGGCAAAATCAATTCCATTGACAACATCGTGATAGGAATTGACATTCTGCCCCAGGAGTGTCACATCCTGTACTCCCGATTCTGCCAGTTTTCGTATTTCTTTAAGGATTTCCTCTGAATCACGCGAAACTTCTCTCCCGCGAACATAGGGAACAATACAATAACTGCAAAAATTGTTACAACCATGCATAATGGGCACCAGGGCGTTTATAGAATCTTTCGAACCATGATCACTATGAAAGGAATATCGGTTATCCTCAAGGAAATCTTCCTGACCTGTATAATCTCCTGTCAGTTTTCTAATGAGGAGTTTCTGGCCTTTGGTGCCGGCAATGATATCTACAGCCGGAGCATCTTTTTTTAACTGATCTTTCCAGTTTTCAGCCATACAACCTATAACAGCCAGCTTAATTTCTTTTGTTTTTTTTAAGTGTTTATAGTGACCGATACGTCCCCAGATTCTGTTTTCAGCGGTTTTTCGTACGGTACACGTATTTATAATAGCCAGATCGGCATCATTTTCATTATCAGCGGGAAGCCAGCCCTCTTCCTGTAATTCCAGTTCAATAGCTGAAGCTTCCGCTTTATTCATCTGGCAGCCATAATTTTCAAGCCAGTATTTCTTCTTTTCAGACATTTCCTATACCATTATTGCAGAATATTCTCTATATATTTTCGAAATAGATTCCAATCATTATTTTTGGGAAGAACAATCCACAATCCTCTTGTATCGGGATCCTTTTCGGCAATGATCTTTTCCTCTTCAGGAAGAAGATAGGTATTGCTATACTCGACATCGAGAATATTATCATGACTGATAACATTGGGATCGGCAATCACATTATCTTTATACATCAGGAAATCTTTTACAAGATTAGCAATGCTTAGATTCGTATCAATATAGGAAAAAACTGATGTAACGAAACTATACATCTTTCCTATATCACCACCATCAAGAGAAATCATCTCATCAAGAACAGATTTTATTATAAGCTGTTGTCGTTTTGATCTGTCATAGGCCTGAGATCCGTGCCTCGATCTGGCAACTCTCAATGCAGCTACTCCGTCGAGGTGGTGAGTTCCCTCTCTATAGTGAAGAGTAGACCAAACTCCATTATTTTTGACCTTATAAGTCGGATCAATTAAAGCTTCATCGAGAGTGACATCAATGCCACCGAGTATATTTACTACATCGACAAAAGCGAACATATCAATGGATACATATTTACTGATCTTCAGACCTGTTATTTCCGATAGTTCCCTGCATAATCTCTCTGGTCCAAAGACTTTATAAATGTTGTTGATCTTTTTGCCTTTGTAATACAGATCCCTTGGAAAACTGATCATCTTAATTTGACCAGTTTTATTATTGGCATTTACAATTATCATTGTATCGGCATTATGTTCATGGGTCCCGACAACCAGAAACGTTTCGGAAGAATCATCAAATGCATAAGGAGAGACGTTTGCAATCTCTTCTTCCGGAATAATCAGTGACTTGAAGTCATTTCCCGGTGCAAACATTTTTAAAGATTTCAGGAACTTACCATCGCCGCTTATCAAGAGTACTTCACCGAATTCTTTCTGAAGGAGATAAGACCCTTTTACAGATCCATCATCATTGTGTATATCGAAATATATAAACTCTTCATCTTCTCTACGTGAGAGTTCCGTATTACACCTATTGGATTCGAGCAGAAGTCGGAATCCCTCATCAGCAAATATGGATTCCATTTTATTCAGTACCAGAGCATCGATTCTTTCCGATTCTGTCAAATTGCTCACATTCTCAAGAAAGGAGATTAGAGCTGTTTCGAACTCCTCTGCTGATTCCAGTTTATGTCCGTTGAGAGTCGGTGCTTTTTCATCATGTCCGAAAAAACCGATAATTGATTTATCTTTGTTATTTAAGATATTGAATCTGTCGGAATCAGTTCTGATAATAGTCAGCTCTCTCTCTGCGAGAATAACTGATATCTCACTCTTACCCTTAAGTCCTTCAAGATAACCAGCAGTCTCTGCAATATCCCTATTATAATCATTGAATAAAGCAATTTCCTTATCTAAAGCCGATATGATGCTTTCATCATCAAGAGATTTTATGAACGTGTTACCGAGAATATCATTAAAAGTAATATTTCTATCTTCTGAATTATATATAAGATCCAGATAAACCTTTCCGTTCATCTTTACCGAAGCATTTTTATAATTGATCCTATAGAATTCATACCCTTTACCGGTAAAATATTCTTCCAATCCTATATCTGCAAGATACAGAGTAAATTCAGCTGCGGCTGTTTCTTCCGCTTCATTACTTACCAGAAATCTGAAGGCATCAAAGAAAGACACCGCCGGATCGAACTCCCTTTCTTCTGAAACTCCCGATCTC
>JAEINM010000144.1 GCA_016342385.1 Spirochaetaceae bacterium
TTGGAGCAGACCCGGCGTTGCCGGGCAGCTCAATTAGTCATTATTGTTCTAACTAAGAATCCGATATTGACGATATGTACCTAACAGTTGTATATTAATAGTATATTTGTTAGGCAATTTTGTGTTACTAACCTTATTCGAGGGCAGTTATGAGTGTTATCAAAGATGTGATTCAGGAAGAGTACAACAGATTAAATTCTCTCATTGATCTGTATGATCATAAGGTCTCAGAATGTGTGAAGGGTTCTCTTTCCATTAAAAAACGTGGAGATCATTCTTATTATTACCTCGCCTACAGAGATGAGAAGAAAGTTAAGTTTGTCTATGTCGGCAAAGAGGGTTCCCCCTCGGTGAAAGAGATCTCAGAGAAAATCGAGAAGCGACACCGCTATGAGAAAATGAGAAAAAAATCTAAAGAGAACCTCGATGAGGTAAGGAAACTACTGCGTGTTGCCAACAGATAATCTAGAACTGTTTGAAGCCATATTAAAAGATTTTGATGACAATGGAATCCTGCAGGATTTTATCCTGATCGGAAGCTGGGTCTTGAGAGTCTATTCCGAGCATTTTAACAATGATCCTCAGGTTCCCATTGTTGCCACACAGGATCTTGATCTATTGGTCACTAATCCTCCAAAAGTTAGCCGAGAGGTTAATATAGCTGAAATCCTGAGCAAATATGATCTGGAAGAGGCTTCAAACCCATGGGATAGTAATTCGAAATTTGTCGGCCCTGATTTTGAGGTTGAATTTCTTATTCCGGAAAAAGGGAGAGGCGGTTCAAAAGGAAAGCCGATTAAAGGATTGGGAATCACAGCAACACCGCTTCCCTGCAGAAATGAGTGGAGGAACAGCCAAAATTGATTGGCAGTAATAGATTTACCGGGAAGTGTTCCTGCTAGATAAACTGGATAGGTTTTTCCGCAACCTTTTTTTCTTCCCCGGTTACTGCAGAAAATACGGTGCCCTCGGATTTTTCCTGATCGATGGCTGATCAGGAATCCAT
This sequence comes from Spirochaetaceae bacterium, assembly GCA_016342385.1. Classification (GTDB taxonomy): domain Bacteria; phylum Spirochaetota; class Spirochaetia; order DSM-2461; family DSM-2461; genus Spirochaeta_F. The sequence continues at coordinate 1,007 of JAEINM010000144.1, forward strand.
GGAGTATAAGAAAGCCGTATTGATGACAATCTGGGCAGGATATTATTTTCAGATGAGTATGGATCTGATTTTCAAAAGCCTCTTCATTAATATAAAATCGTTTTAACTTCCTGATATTTTTACCAAATACATCAAAATTGAATTCCCGAATTACGGGTGTATTAAAAACATCGGATTATGATATCAGTTCTGTAAATTTGAAGATATTATTTGATGGTAGTTTGGTAAGGGACAGTGAGATCTTTATCGGAAGTTGACCGGTCCGGGGCATTGTATAATGTTACTGTTTGGTAAAACCCATGAAATGAATTGTTGCAAACCGGAGGGATTCAGTCGGAACAGCTTCGATTAGGGCGAAGCTGGGTGCAAGGATTTTATTTTTGAGAGAATGTTCATTAATACATTCCCCTGGTTATGTAGTTGCTGTGTATCTATACTCCTGGAAGGAGTTTCAATCTTTAAACAAAACTTGATTTATTTGAGTGTTATACGGCTTGGGACGGGGAATGATTATTTACAAGGAAACCTAGTGATATAATATGTTAGGCAGACGCTTTTGGCGCAAGATGAATAGAATCAATAAATTGAAATAGAGGAATTTGAACGTGAGTACAGATAAAAAATACTTAAGAGGTACACGAAACATAAATCCAGCATTTACTTTACATAAAATAGGTCAATATGCTCACAAGAAAGCGCAGGAAACAGAAGTTGGAAAACAACTAGAAATAATGACTGCATTACTAATGTGTGGTTTGACACTTGAAGCTTTATTAAATGATGTTGGATACTCAATATTTGTATTAAAGAAAAGAGAAATAGAATTATGGAATGCAATAGAAAGATTAAGTCCAAGAAAAAAGCTAGATGTAATTGCAGAAAAACTGTGTATAAATATTGATTTTGGGAGTATTCCTTTTCAAAACTTTTCACAAATATTTAAATATCGAGATTTCATAGTCCATGGGAAATATTGTCAAATAATAAAAGAAGTGGAAGTCAATAAAATTGAAATTGATGATCTTCAAAATATCGATGGATTTCAAGAGAAATGGGAAAAACAAACAACAATAAAAAATATTGAGAAATGGAGAAAATCGGTTTCAGATATTTCTGAAATTTTAACCCAAAAAGCGGAATTACCGAATATGCTACAGATTGCTGGTTATCAAGAATGGAGTATTTTCTAAAATGCCTAACAACTTAAGCAAATGTTACAAATACAGGGATCTCGGTTATTGAATCACTGGAGCTTCCCTATATGTCTTAGACATTTGGAAGATTTGAATAGAAAAGGATCACGTATATATGTATACAAAAGATAAGGATGAACATATGCATATAAGAGTAGTAATTGAACACGATCAGGAAACAGAATCATTCAGCGCTGTTTGCCCAGAACTTCCCGGTTGTACTTCCTGTGGCGATACAGAAAATGAGGCCATGGAAAATGTTAGGGAAGCTATTGCTCTCTATCTGGAACCCGATACTAGAGCCACACCGGAATAGGAAATATTCAAGAGACGGGCACTATTAATATCATTGACTGCTACATCTAAATCAACTTTATCCCCAATATCATATCGCCGCTCTGCTCTTTTCCCCCATTCCATAAAAAACTCCCGTTCCCATAAGTAAATCAATAAGAGAATACTGCTATAGAACCAGGAGAAATCCAACACCATCTTTCATGGTAGTGCGACTCCAATCCTATGGAACCGTTTGCATACGAAAACACCTTAAATTATACATATTCCTGTATTATTATTGAGATAATATACATCAATAGTCTTATGCATGTATAATTATTCTTTTAAAAATAACAAATTTATAAAAATAATGATTGTGCAACCGCTTGCACTGTGGTAATGTATTTCAAACAATAATTAATGTATTGAGAATGACACCCTTATTGTTCATTTATTTATCAATGAATTAATCTATTTATCAATGAATTTAAAAACAATGATTTGCAGCTTAATTTAGGAGGAAATTTTGCAAACAAAAAGACAAATTCTCACATTATTACTGGTACTGCAGTTCCTGTTCTCATTTTCCCTTTTTGCGGACAATGGAGATTCCGGAAGTCGCTCAAATTTTTTAAACCGGATTTTCAGTCCCCGCCGTTTCTTTAACAAGGGAACCCAGTCGGATCTCCGGGAAGAGAATCTGGGGGAAGTCATCTACTTTGTCCTTCCCGACAGATTTAACAACGGCAATCCCTACAATGATTACGGCGATTATGAAGCCGGGCAGGAAGATCCCGATTCAGACAGCGAGGTCATGAAGCACGGCCTGAAAAAAGACAACAAGGCCTATTATCACGGTGGAGACCTGCAGGGAGTCATCGAAAAACTTCCCTATCTGAAAAAAATGGGTATCACAGCCATCTGGATAACTCCCATCTTTAAAAACCAGCCCGTTCAGGGAGACGGAACGGTCGATGGCTCATCATCGGGTTACCACGGGTACTGGATTACGGATTTTACACAGATCGATCCCCATATAGGGACCAATGATACACTTAAGCTCCTTATTGAAGAGGCTCACAGTATGGATATGCGTGTCATCTTCGATATCATTACTAATCATACAGCAGATGTCATTAAATATTCTGATAGTGAAAATAACGCATATAGATCTAAAGAGGAGTATCCCTTTACAGATAGTTCGGGTAATATCTTTGACGATCTCGATTATGCCGATGCCTACACCACAGGACAGCCATTTCCCCAGTTGGATATAAACTCTTTTCCCTATACACCCTATATTCCCGAGGGATTGGAAGATATAAAGAAGCCACTCTGGCTCAACGATACCACTCTTTATCACAACCGCGGCAATTCAACTTTTTCCGGGGAAAATTCCATTTATGGAGATTTCAGCGGATTGGATGATTTGTTTACAGCTCATCCGACTGTTGTGGCAGGTATGATCGAAATCTATAAATTCTGGATACGGGAATTTAAAATTGATGGATTCAGAATCGATACGGTTAAACATGTCAACATGGATTTCTGGAAGCAGTTCACACCGGAAATTGTCGATTATGCCACTGAGCAGGGGATAGATAATTTCTATGTATTCGGTGAAGTTTATGACGGTAATCCCGCCTCATTAAGCCGGTTTACCACAGAAGGGAAACTGCCCAATGTTCTGGATTTCGGATTCCAGGGGGCGGCGGCTAATTTCGTCAATAACAACAGCAATACAGATAGTCTCAGAGATTTCTTTGCTGCAGATGATTACTACATCGATGGGGACAGCGGACCCTATACCCTGCCGACATTTGTCGGGAACCATGATATGGGACGTCTGGGAGCTATGATATATCGGGATCACCGGGAAAATGAAACGGAAGAGCAGATGCTCAAGCGTCTTCAGCTCGCCTATGGACTCATGTTCACAGCCAGGGGAAATCCCACTATTTACTACGGTGACGAACAGGGGTTTACGGGATACAATCCCGGTTCTGATATGGAAATAAATGATCAGACGGCCCGACAGGATATGTTTCCCTCTCAAACACCTGTATATAACGATCCGGTAATCAATAACCAGCTCGGGACAGATTACACTCCAGCAGATGATAATTTCGATACACATCATCCTCTTTACAGAACCATTCAAAAATTGTCTTTATTGAAAAAGAAATTTCCCGCACTATCTGCAGGATCTCAGCTTCACCGGTACAGCACTAATGCTCCGGGCGGGGATATTTTTGCCTTTTCCAGAATCATGGAAGATGAAAATATGGAACATCTGGTAGCACTGAACAATAATGCTGATGAAACTAAAGAGGCTCAAATAAAAACGCTCCATAAGAATACCTTTTTTATGAGAGTTTTCCCCTTTACCTACGACTTCCGGGAATTATTTGTCAGATCTGATGGAGAGGGAAATCTCGATGTCTCAGTTGATCCTCTGGAAATGAAGGTTTACAGAGCCCTTCGTCCCATAAGAAGAAATCACCATGTTCCGGAACCTGTCATCACTTCACTGACTCCCGGTTACAGAGGGGGGAAGTTCTGGATAGATGCCGAACTCGAATACGATGATTTCGTAAAGGTCCATTTTTATATTGATGAGGGTAATGGGGAATGGGAACTTCTCGGTACCGATGATAATGCTCCCTACAGAATCCAGTTCGATTCGACAGAAGTTCCTTCATCAACCCCTGTCGCTTTCAAAGTACAGGTGGAAAATGTACGTGGTCGCAGGGCTGAAACCGTTTTTGAGGGTATTATAGTTGAAAACCGCATGCCATCTGTGACAGTCCATTATGAGAACAGCAATTATCGGACTTCTCAATTCGCCATTAATTCCACCGGTAAATTTTATAAACTCCAGGGGATTGACGATTCGGGATTTGTTTTTGACTGGCAGGCCGGAGCGGACGATTATACTCTCTTTTATGAAACAGTTCTTTCCGATGGTCATTTTGAGTTTGATCGACCTCTTAAACTGAGTCTGCAGAATGATATTTTTCCCAACAGTCGGGAAGATTCCAATGGTAATCTCCTTGCGGAAATCTATGTAAATAGTCTGCACCAAGTATCGACTACTCCCAATGACAGCGGCGTTGCTGCCGAGACTATGGTGTTCGACCTTATAGCAGATAATCCTCTCACACGGGAAATCTATATCCGCGGAGGATTGAACGGCTGGGGAACAGATACGCCTTTAACCTATATGGGTAATTACACATTCCAGGGGCAACAATATATCAGTGCGGGAGATGTGGAGTTTAAATTTGCCGATTCCGACTGGAGTGAGTACAATTTCGGGGCTCCTTTTAGTGTTGATGGACTGACTCGGGGATCAAATCCCGGCAATCTTCTGACAAATTTTGCTCTGGAAACAGACAGCCTGTATAAGATCAACTTCTTTTCCTATCCAAAGGGTTCCGATGGTCACTATTCCTTCTACCGATTTGAAAAGTTGGATGGACCGCTGGAGCAGGATATTTATCTGAATCTAGACGGAGTGGATGGAGCTCACAGAATGGCCTATACCGATGATTCTCTTTATGAAGTGGACATTCCCCTGACAACGGGGGAGCACAGTTTCACAATCGGAGACCTTTTCGGCGCTGCCGATACAAGTGACCAGTGGCTGACAATAGATCAGACAAAATCCATTGCTAAAAACGGTTCTTTGGATTTAAAAATATGGGTAAATCTGGAAGCCACTTACAAGGTTCGTCTCGATGTATCCGATGAAAATGATCCAAAGCTCACTTTTATCACAATGATGGATTATGGTCCCTATGGTGCCATGTATCTGAGAGGAGGAAGCGCTCTTTCTCCTTCGGAATGGGATGCCAATGGAGGGAATCTATTCTCCTATAATGAAAACAGCAGTACCCTGAGTTTTACCGTAACAACCGACTCCGCATCTACTGATTTCGGAGATTGGCAGTTTAAAATTGCCGATTCATCCTGGGGAACACAGTTTACCGGAACTAGCGGTGACTGGCTCGATCCGGCCAATGAAGTTCTAATGGCAGTGCCATATTCTCTAGGACAGGGGATGCAGACTTTATTTGTACAACCCGTACCGGGGACATATTTATTTGTTATTGATGTATCCGATACAGATAATCCGGTTCTGACTGTAATGCAGGAATAGTTTATTGGGGGCTGCTATCAAAGCGGCCTCTAAATCCCCTAAAGAGGACTTTATATAGTTCAGTTTTCTCCCTTTTAGGGAGGGGGCCAGGATTGAAAAATTATTGATTTTCTTACATTTGTGGGTAATAGTATGGCCTTTAGGGGCTGGTGGGTATCGTGAGAATACCTTCAATGTAAAAAATGTTTCTATTTTGGATTTATTATGTGATAATATGCATAATTCTTATTATTTAAAAAAGTTAATCATTAAAATAGGAAAGATATCATCTCTTTTTTTCAGGTGGGATTGAAATCGAAAAATATAATGAAACAATTTTTTTTAGGGAGTATTCTCTTATCTTTTCTTCTAGTAACTGGCTGTAATGTCGTTGGACCTTCCAATGTTCAATTACAGGGTGTAAGCGGAATTCCGGCCAGTACAGAAAGCCTCTCAATTATAGATTTGTCAATCAGTGTTAAAAACACAGGATTGGAAACATCTAATAGCTATAATCTCCATATTAACTTGATCCAGAATGGTAACAGCACCATTTTAAATAATTCCGGGGGACTACTGGAAATCCATTCAGGTTCAGAAGCATCAATTAGTAAAAAAATTGTATTACCTCTCGATGCCGTAGGAGACTGTACATTGGAAATCCATTTTTCTGATGATCTCGACAACCAAAGCGTCATAATTAAAAACATTGAGGTTCTACCAGTTCCGAAAGAATCAGAATCGAATGACAGCAGGTATGGTAATGCCTCTTTTCTACAGAAGAATAAAGGGGTAGAAGGTGAAGTGACATCGGAATTGGATGAAGACTGGTTTATTCTTCCCTTAAATGCCGATTCCATTATAGGAATTTTAATTGATGGAAACCTTGAATCCCTGGCAATAGAAATCTTTCAGGATAATGATGCCACCTCATTAAACACATTTACTGATGATAATTTTTCTTCACAACTTGTATTAGCTAATAGTACAGGTGTGAATAGTAATATTTATTTAAGAATTGATAGCCCGGTTAATCAGAAATACTGGATTATAGTTGAGGAGCTATAGATTATGAAAAAAACACTATTATTAGTTGCTTTAATTTTTGCTACAAGTTATTTATATTCAGAAGATCCTCCTCCTCATACTCATTCCTGGGAATTAATGGCTGACTGGATAGATAGCTATAATTCTGAAGGACATGTCGTTGCCAGTGGGTATTATCAGTGTAAAACCGGCCATTCCAGTGTTACCAAACCAGGTTCCGGTAGTAAAACAAGACGATCTCATACTCTAAGCGGGGAAACAATAGCTCAGCATAATGATTCCCAGCATGTAATAACACAGGATTGTACCGCTACAGGTTATGATTCTTCATGTGGTTATACAAAAACAACTTATGTCAATCATACTAAAGCCTGGGTTGGTACAACATATAAATGTACAGACAACTGTGGTTGGGTCGATTCTGAGAACTCAGCGAAAGCTGCAGCTGTAAAATCAGCTTATGATGGTATTAAGGGTGATGCCATTGCAGCCAAAGGTGAAGCGATCGCAGCCAAAAGCAAAAGCAGTGAAAGTGAAGTACAATCGGGATTAGGTGATGATGACTGGCTACTTGCTGAAGGGTTTGAAGGTGAGGCCGATCAGGAAGGAAGCAATGCCGATGGAGAAGCTTCAGATGCCCTGCAAGGGAAAGCCGATGTAGATCTTTTTAATGAAAATATTGAGACAGAAGAGCAACTTGCCAGAACGAAGACTGAAATGAATGCACAGGCTTCCTATTGTTCCATTTGTGGAGAAAAACTTGTGGCAGGAAATCCTGTCAATGTTGTATCCGGTGCAAAGATAGAGCATTTTTCCGATCTTGAAATCCATGGTCCGGGAGATCATATACATGCAGAGAGATATTACAATAATCAGATTGCAGATGCTCTTTCATTCGGTCAGGGCTTTCAGTTCAACTACGATAGCAGAATTATTTTCGGAGTAAAAATTAGAGCGCAGGAAGCTTATGATCTAGCAGTAAGAGAATATGATGATGCCGTGCACAATCTTTTTATGGCTAATATATATATATCCAATGCCATTACCGCTTATAATAAAGCAATTACCTCTTACACTAATGCATCCATACATTACAGAGATGCCAAATCGGCTCTGATAGAGGCATATTCTCTTCTCGAAGCAGCCCGGATTTCTGTTGTAGCTGTAAATCAGGCGTTATCAGATGCTGCATCTCTTGAAAGACCGAGCGGAGTTCCTGGATGCGCGGATATGGAAGCTTCAATCGCTGCGGCCATCCAGGCGGTTAGCGATGCTTTAACAGAACTTGGACTGGCGGAAACCGCATATGAAGATGCTCTCAGTGCCTTCAATAACGCAAAGGGAGATCAGTTTTCTGCAGAGGGGGCTGCTTCGAGAGTCGCT
>JAEINM010000145.1 GCA_016342385.1 Spirochaetaceae bacterium
CTCCACCTTCATCGTAACTCAGTCCCAGGGCTCCTTCTACAAATCCACCGGCTTCAACCAGTTCACTCAGCAGTTCTGCAGATCTGGCAAAAGCTGGAGTGTCGAAAGAAGCATTTCCAGCTAGAGCGGCATTAGATGCATCAGCACCAGCGGTTCTAATGGCAAAAGCATTCTGCCAGAACATACCGGGCCATTTATCTTTTTCTCCCACAGTTATGGGAATAATTCCGTTTGCTTTAAAAACTTTTACAGCTTCCAGAAGCTCTTCATATGTATCGGGCATTTTTACATTATACTTATCAAACAGTTCTTTGTTGCAGTAGAGAGAAGCAACCCACTGGGAGAAAGTAAGACCGTAAGTTTTTCCATCAAAGGTAAAGTTTGTGTTGGCTCCACCTTTTATTCTGTCAGCAGTTCCGTCATTCAGATAAGAATCGAGAGGAACGACTTTGCCCGCTTCGATAAAAGGTTTAACAAATCCGGCACCCCAGGCAAAAAAGACATCTGGTACTTCGTCCGCGGCCATGGCTGTTTTAATTTTTGTCTTATAGGCTTCATTTTCAGTGGCATCATGCTCGATGATAATGTTGGGTAGATCTGTTTTGGCAGATTCAAGAGCTTTATGGAAAGCTACAGCATTGACATCGTCTGTTGTTTCAGTCCATAAGGTCCATACATTAATAGTTGTAGGTCCGTCTGCAGGAGCTTCCTGCTGTCCTGTTGCTGAAACAGTTGAAACTGCAAGCATCGCTAACATCAGCACTGCTAAACATTTTTTTAATAATTGCATCATAATCTCCTTTCTGTGCAATAAAATTGACAGTAATGTTTTTACTGCTATGAAAATGGTATGATGGTATTTCTATCTGGTATAGAAGAGCTTTTTCTGATTTTCTGGATATTTTTCGGAAGGCAATTTTCAGATAGAATAAAGGCTGTTATCATAATGACTAATTCTGGAGGAATCTTATTGAAAAAACCAGTGTTTTTTTATTGTCTACTCGTTCTCGTCCTACTCTCATTCATTGCTTGTGGGCAAAAAGAACCTCAACAGCAGGAAAAGAAAGAGCTTCAGACAATCCGTTTTGCCTATTCCTGGGATCATGATTTTGTAAATGACATAATTGAATATAATGAAAAGATTAAAGATAAGTATAATCTTGTAACAGAGGAAAGCATTGGCTTAACTCATAAACAGAAAATTTTTATCGATGCCTCTTCTAATACGCTTCCCGATGTCTTTCTATTCTGGAGCTATGAGACCAATTTAAAATATCTGGCGGAAAGAGGATATCTACAGGATGTTCAGGAGTATTTTGACGCCAGCAATTCAGTACAGAAATCGGACTTTTATGAAGAAAACCTAAAGGCGACTGAAGTAAGCGGGATCAATTATGCCGTTCCTCATGAGAGGTTTTTCGGCTATCTGGCTGCTAATAAAAGTCTTTTTGATAAATATAACTTAGACCTTCCTCGAGTTTGGGATGATTTTAAGACAATCTCACCTGTACTTCTGGAAAATGGAATAATTCCTCTGGCCATGGGCAGTTTCAGAGGAGATCCGGGACATTTGTTTTACAGTGCTCTGGCTTATCAGGATCCGGAAGGTTTTACAGATACGATCAATATGAAAAATAATAACAATTTTATTTATCCCGGTACTGTTCAAGCTACTGAAGCGGTACTGGATCTGATCACCTATAATGCTATACCCAAAAATACTATACAAGGTGGTTCCTTTGAAGAGCAGATTGCATCGTACAATGATAAAAAATCAGCCATGACTTTTTCTTTCAGCTGGAGCCTGGCTCTTTTTGATGAAAGCGTCATAGAAGATACAGTCATTATTCCCGTTCCACAAATCTCCAGCGGAGGACGGGACTCGTCTACTTTCACTGTTGGCGGCACAGCTCAGAGCATCTGCATTAACAAGAAGTCCTGGAATGATTTGTCAAAAAGAGAATCCATAATTGATCTTGTTGATTGGCTCTTGTCCGATGACATTTATATTACCCGTTTTATAAAATCCGGTAATATTCCGGCTAAAAAAGTATCTCTTCCCGAGGACATGAATGTCTTTTATACGAAGGCTCTTGAATATGTCACAACAGTAGACATTCTGGGAATCCATGAATTCTATTTTAACTCGCTCAATTCATATAATATTTACAAAGAAGCTAATGATCTATTATGGAGCGGAGCTCTCTCTCGGGATGAGTTTCTGAATATGGTTCAGAAAGGTATAGATCATAATGATCAATAAGATTTCTTCCAGTAACCGCACAATTCGGAAAGATCTCATTATTCTTCTTTCTCTCTCTATCATTCTGCCGTTTTTATTAATTACAGCATTATATATAAGTAATGTTAAAAGAATTATTGATAACGATGTTATCTCTTATCAGCAGGCAATAATAAAACAATCACAAAATAATCTACAGAGTATATTTGACAGCATGAAAATCGCTCAGAGAGCCACACTGGGGAAAATTATCACAGACTTTATTACTGTTTCTCATGATTCTCAGCTACAGAAGGGCGATGTTGAAAAAGTTAAAGATCTCTTTGAGTATCTCTCTGTTATAGATGATGCCAATCCGTATATTAATGGCCTTTATGTCATTTTTGAATCTGACTACATTGTCAGTTCCAGAAATGGAATAAGAGGTGAGTATCTTTTAAATAGGGATTGGATTAGCGATGCCTGGAGCAGGCAGGATAGCGAGATTTTTACAGGAGTGCATAGCGCTGAATACAATGTCGCCGTAGTGAGAAAGGAATATGATTCTGTTCTGACCTATATACAGGCCTTTGAAATGCCCCAAAAGAAAGGAGCAAAGATTCTGTTGCAGATCGATATTGAGGTTTCTGCCTTTCAGGATTTTATAAATGGTACCGAGAACAATGAGCAGATTCCCATGTTTATTATGGATCAGTCGAGAGAAACAGTTCTCCTGGAGAACAGTATTTATAATGAGTATAGAAATAACCCGGATATTAGTGAAATGGAAGTTCTTAAGGAGATAAAGAGAGATCAGCTCTATCTCTATGCCTATATCCGCAAGGATAAAATCCTCAGTCATTTTTCTTCAGCCATTCTGGGAACGACTCTTATTATTTCTCTTATTGTTCTTATCAGCTTTTTTATGGCATTATTCTTTTCCAGAACCATAACGGCTCCGCTTCATGAGTTGTACATCTCTATGCAGAGCGTCGGTCAGGGGGATTTTTCACCTCAGTATCCCACCACACAGTATAAAGAACTGGCCTATCTGATAAACAGGTTTCAGACTATGGTCAGCGAGGTAGACAGTTTGATAGACACTGTTGTTAAAAAGGAAAACGAAACAGCAGAGGCGAAATTACACGCACTTCAGGCAAAAATCAATCCTCATTTCCTCTATAATACTCTGGATGTTATAAGAGGTCTTGCCATGGCCGAAGGGAATAAAGACATTTCAGATATGACTTTATCTCTTTCCAGGTTGTTCAGATATAATGTGGGAAATCTGGCAGAATTTACTAATCTGGGAGAAGAACTGGAATATATTCATAATTATCTGCAGATTCAGAAATTCCGGTTTGGAGACAGAATAACAGTAGACTTTACGGTACCTCCGGAATTGGAACACGCCCAGATCACACGATTTCTCCTTCAACCGGTTATTGAAAATGCCTTTAAATATGGTCTTGAAATAAGAGGAAAAGGTGGATTTTTAAAGATTCAGGTACAGAGAGAAGAAGAGACTCTGGTGATTTCTGTTCTGGATAACGGTCCCGGAATAGAACCGGAAAAACTTTCGCTTCTCCGCAAATCTTTTGACCTTGATCCCAGGCAGACTACAGTAAAAGAAACTCACGGTCTAGATAATGTCAATTTAAGAATCAAAATGATATATGGCAATGCTTTCGGTCTGTCTGTAGATAGCAATAAAAATTTATGGACAAAAATAAATATAAAAATTCCATTTATTACGGAGCAGAATCATGTATGAAGTCGTTATAATTGATGATGAAAAATGGATTAGAACTCTGATTAAAAAACTTCTGCCCTATGATGAAATTCCCATAGAGGTAACAGGAGAAGCTGAAGATGGCCGGGAAGGACTGGAACTTCTAAAACGAAAGAGACCGCATATTGTTCTGACAGATATAAGAATGCCCATATTGTCGGGGCTGGACCTAATAAAGGAGATCAAGGATATTCTTCCCAATACGGAAATAATTATAATCTCCGGGTATGATAATTTTGAATATGCCCAGAAAGCTATTACCTTGGGAGTTCTTGATTTCCTCTTAAAGCCTGTCGAAGTCGAAGATCTGAAAAATACTATAGGAAAGGCTGTATTGAAATTACAGAAAAAAGCCTCTCTCCGCAATGAGGCCTCTCTTCTGGAGCAAAAGGTAAAAAGACTGACCTCTGACTATATACCCGTTGAACCCGATGAGTTTACAGAAATCAATAATTTTAAGATAAAAAAAGCGCTGAAGTATATACATGATAATTACAATAATCCAATTTCCCTGAATGAAGTCAGTGATAGTATCCTTATGAATCTGTCCTATTTCTCCGAGCTTTTTAAGAAAGAAGTGGGAAAAGGTTTCAATCAGTATCTGATTGATTTGCGTTTCTCTAAGGCAAAAGAACTTCTTAGGGAACAGCATGAGCTGACTATTGGTGATATTGCCATGATTGTTGGGTTTCATGATCCCAATTATTTCTCCAGACTTTTCAAAAAAAAATTTAACTGCACGGCTCAGGAATATAGATCCGGACACATAGGAAAAGAAAAGATATGAAAGTAGAAAAAGTAATACGAACCGCAAAAGACACCAATGAGAAATGGGAAGAAATTGATAGATTCAATTTTTCAACTGAAAGTATATCGCCGAATCAGATAGAAATAGATTCCGGGAAAACATTTCAGAAAATGATCGGATTTGGCGGCGCTTTTACAGAGGCGGCGGCTGTTACCTTATCAAAGATCAGCAAGGATCTTAGATCAGAGGTTATTAAGCGATATTTTGATGGAGAGTCCGGACTTGGTTACAACATGGGTAGAGTGGCTATTCACAGCTGTGATTTTGCCCTTGGTAATTATACTTATGTCGATGAAAATGATGAGAATCTGACCAGCTTTGATATAGAGCATGATCGTGATCTCATAATTCCGCTGATAAAGGATTCTCAGAGTCAATCGGAGTACAAACTGAAACTTCTGGCATCTCCCTGGAGTCCTCCTGCCTGGATGAAATCCAATAATGAGATGAACAATGGAGGAAAGCTCCTCGATAAATACCAAGACAGCTGGGCAAAGTATTACACCCGATTTATCGATGCCTATAAAGAAGAGGGAATCGATATCTGGGGAATATCGGTTCAGAATGAACCGGCGGCTGTTCAAGTCTGGGACTCCTGCCTTTATACGGGAGAAGAGGAGCGGGATTTTATTAAAAACCATTTGGGACCAGCGCTCGTTGAATCGGGAAAAGAACATGTGAAGTTACTTATATGGGACCATAACCGCGATATAATTGTAGATCGTGCAAAAGCGGTTCTCCAGGATCCTGATGCGGCTAAATATGTCTGGGGGACGGGATTTCACTGGTATATGAGTGAAGATTTTGAAAATGTCGGAAAAGTCCATCAGCTTTTTCCCGAGAAACATCTTCTCTTTACAGAAGGGTGTCAGGAAGGTGGATGTAAAGTCGGAGAATGGTTTACCGGCGAACGCTATGGAAGAAATATGATTGGCGATTTCAATAACTGGTGTGAGGGGTATCTGGATTGGAACCTTGTACTCGATGAAACCGGTGGACCCAATCATGTCCAGAATCTCTGTGATGCTCCTGTTATAGCCGATACAGGGAATAATACAGTATTTTACAACAGTTCCTATTATTATATTGGACATTTCAGCAGGTATATTAAACCGGGAGCTTATAGAGTTTTCAGTAAATCTGATATAGAACATATACATTCGGCTTCTTTTAAAAATGAAGACGGTTCTCTTGTCATTGTTGTAATGAATGAAGGTGATTCAGATATAGATATCAGCTTAAGCTGCAACGGAGATTTTATAAATATAAAAACTATTAGTCATTCAATTATGACTGTAATTCTTAAATAACTTTTCAGGAGGAGAGCGTTTCCCATTGTCAGAATAAAATTTATAATTAAATATGTATGGATTTTTATTCTCCATATATAGTGTATATTGAGACTATGAAGATTTGCATCTATTTATTAATACCTATATTTTTATCCTGTCGCCAGCCATACAATTCCGGAGAAGAAATAAACTCCCCTTCTGATTCGGGAGAAAAAGAAATACCTTCTGAATTGGAATTTGAACAGGATGCCAGCTATGAACCTTTAGCTTCCGGTTCAGCTATTTACTATCTTGATGCTCTAAATGGTTCTGATGATAATCCGGGGACAGAGAATGCTCCTTTTCAGAGTTTTGAAGGATTATGGTCACACCTGACCGGTGGTGAGATTGTCTATCTGAAAAACGGATTATACGATGACTATCTAGCCCGACAATTTTTTTCTTTCTCAAACTGGATCAGTTTTAAACCTTATCCCGGGCATAATCCTAAGCTGGGAAGGTTAACTTTCCAGGGCTGGAATGGCATAGAAGCAAATACTTTTGGAGGCCTATACTCTTTTTATCTTGATTTTATCGGTTTGCATTTTGCCGATGGAATATCTCTTACAAGCATTAAGAATATTTGGATAAGAGGTTGTTCCATAACCAGGAAGGGAGAATTAACAGGATCGGTAGAGGCCATTAGTAAAATCGGTATTGATATCCGAAACTCCGGCAATATTTACATTGAAAATACCGAAATGACTCGTATCGCTACAGGTCTTGCCGCCTATGGTAAAGATATAACCATTAAAGATAGTCATATTCATCATATGACTCATGATGGTATTCAGCTAACCGGTGTACATATCGCTCTGGTGGAAGGGAATAGAATTTATAATGCCGATGATGGGATTTCTGATGATTCGGGTTTCGACTGGAACCGCCATAATGACGGAATTCATGTATATATACGGGGAAATGGTAACAGTTCCACATATGAAAATCAGGATGTTATTATTAGAGGCAATACAATTTATGATATTCATGGACAGGGAATACAGTTTAATAATTATCACTATGATCCCATAACGAATCCTTTTCAAAATCGGAATTTTCTTGTTGAAAACAATATTTTCGGACCAACGGCCTCACCGGTGTTTCATGTGAGTGAAGGAGAACCGGTGGCTCAATTAGTATTTCGTCACAATACAGTGCTTGATTTCGGAGTGGATGGGAGGAGTTTTACCGGTATTGCCGGTCGTCAAACCGACTGCTTGTCCTATCATGTTGATTTCAGTACTCAGTGTACAGAACTCGAAGTCTATAATAATATTTTTGCAACCAGGACAGCTGTTTCCACTTCAGCTATAAGACGGGATCACAACATGGTTCAATCTTTAAGAGGTGGTGGTTCAGCATTGGGTCGAGGCTCATTCATTTACGAAGAGCCTCTCTTTTCAAATTTGGAAAAATTGGATGGTAAACTTCTTCCCGGAGTTCCAGCGATAAATGGAGGCACCCGATTAGATGCCAATGGTCAGTTTGTCAGTTCTGAGAAATTGAATAATTTTGATTTTTATGGGAACCAGAGGGACAATCGACCTGATTTGGGAGCCTTTGAGGAAGAGGGGAACTATCCAGAACTGGAAGAACCGCTAGTTTTAGACTCCAATCCTAAAACCATTTTTATCGATGATTTTGAAGATGGAGATCTGGAACAGGATCTCTGGCTGGACGATCCTGGGGTTGCAGGTTTGAGCTGGACCGGCTCTTCTCAATATAGTGCAAAAATGAATTCTGTTTTCAATAGTATTGCCCTGAGTGGGCCTGTCGGTGCTGATGGAGGAACAATACTACTATGTGAGGCGGGACATGACTGGGAAGACTATACTCTGGAATTTAAAGCCACCTCTTACCTGCCCCGATCAGACGGACCAGTGTTGCTTGCCCGGGATGAATCTAATTATTACTGGTTGGATATTGCCAGGGAAACAGGTCGGCTTTTAAGAGTCGATAACAATGTTTCTACGATGCTCCTTCAAGCGGATGACCTGAGGATTCCTCATGGAGGGATACAGCATTACAAAGTCAAAGTGAAGCATATAGTTTCCGGTGGGATTCAATTTAAGGTCTGGAAAAATGATAGTCCCGTTCTGGATTATACAGACATCAGTACTGAATCGGAATCTTTCAGTTCCGGAAGAATTGGATTTCACCGCTATGTTGACGAAGAAAGTATGTATTATCATAGAATCGATGTAGATGACGTTAAGCTGACATTGGATTAATAAAACGGGATTATAGATTTTAACTCAATCCGAATTAGTTCTCTTTCATCGCTGTTCTAAGGGACTTCTGTTCACTCAATAAATGCTGTAATAATTCCTTTACGGTAAAATCCAGATTGTGTTTTGTTGTCGTCGCAAAAATCGGTCTTGGAATTCCTGTTTCATGAAAACCGCTTAAGGCTGTGTCGAATTCAGTATGTGTTAATCCCGACCAGAGCATTACAGGCGGAAGCTTCTCTGCAGGGATAATCCCGCCCGAGGATTTTCCCGATAGCACATCAGATACTTTTACGTTGAGAGAATCCTCACGGCAGGGAATGACATCTATGTCATTGAGATTTTTAGCTCTTGTATAATCCACCATTTTTCTGTGAACCTCTTGTGAAAAACCGCTTAATAATATGGCTCTGGGACCGGGAAGAGAACCATCCTCTTCCATTTTTTTAAAAGACATAAATTACTCCTGTTTTAATAAAACTGATAAATATTACTATAATCAGTTTTAATATCTGAATCGTCAAAAATCCTATATGGCATTATTTCTCCCAGAAATAGGACATAAAAACTGGTAATTATTACCTCAATTGTTATAATGGTAAGATATTTGTAAAGGA
>JAEINM010000146.1 GCA_016342385.1 Spirochaetaceae bacterium
CAAAGTCTATCTTCCAGAACTGCCATTACCGGAACAACCACTGCGGCAAGAGGAGAGAAAGGGGTTCTTACGGAATTATTTGTGGATTTAACAGATATCAATATAGATCAGGGCGGTACGACAGGATTCCTGGCAGATACGATAAAAGATATCTTTAGCAGTCGTAACTCCCTATTACTTACGGGAGAGGTTCTGATCAGTAGAGATGGTATAGAGTCAGTGTCGGTCAAAACAGATTTTGACAAACTGATAAATGACAGTGTGGGAGAATTTATTTCCGACCTTCAGGAGCGAATAACTGCAGAGCTTGAAGATAATCTTCTGGAGTACCTCAATCCCATGCTGGAGGATAATCAGTTACTGGCTTCTTCTTTAGATGCTCTGGGGGTACAATCGCTTGAGCAGATTTCCTCTGTAAATCAGCTGCAGACTGTTCTGAATAATAAAGTCAGTGAACTGGAAAATAAAGGCAATAGTATTACCGCCGAACTCCAGGCACAGGCTGAAGCAGAGGTTGCGAGAGTTCAGGCTGAAGCGGATGCGGCTGCAGCCAGAGCTAAGGCACAGGCTGAAGCGGAAGCCGCCAAAGCACTTGAGCAAACAGCAGGTAAAATTAAACTACCCGGCTTTTAAGCCGGTATTTCACTGTGAATAAAGTTGACAGGTTCCTCCAGTCATGAGATTATTGTGTTGGTTGCTCAAATCAACACAAATTAAATGTGTAAATTCATAGAAGTCTCATAGAAGTCAGGAGTAGGCATGACTATAAGAATAAAATTATTATTAATAATATTGATTTTCGGGTTTTCTCTTATAATCTCAAGCAGTATTAGAATATTGTCAGAAAACTATACAGATAGAATCACGAACGAAGCCGATGAGATTGAAAACCTGACAGAAAGTTTATTGCAGATAAGGATGGCTTTAGGGCGGATAGACTATGTGAACTATCAGTCGGGTTACGAGAATTATCTGGAGGTCGTGAAAAATGCAGATATTCAGAGAGATAAGGTTGAAAATTTAAGTATACTACCGAACCTCAATGATAATCTGGCGGAAAGTATTAAAACCATTTTGAAACTTTATAAGCTATTGGGCAGTGAAAAAAAGGTACTGGAAAACAGATTGAAAGATCTAAATCAGCTTTTTAATCAGCTCTACCCCGAAGGGGCTGATAATAATATAAGTGCTCAGACGAATTTGTGGAATGACAGCCTCTTCTCAAATAATGTAGATTCCGATGAATATAAAATGATTGTAGCCAAAATAGGCGATACTATAACCATACTAAATCCCCTGGATCAGGTCTTTATTCAGTATCAGACAGCAATGAATGGCAGGATTCAGGATATCGACCAGGAAATTCAGAATATCCAGAACAGAGCGAAGTTTTTCAGTACTACTGTTTCAGTTGTTTTCTTTATTATTTCTGCTCTTATCTCTTTATTTATCAGTTCCCGAATTGCCGGAAATACGGGCAGAATAGTGCATTCAATCAATACAATGGCAGAGAAAAATCTCACAGAGAATCCTGAAATTAAAAGTACAGATGAGATTTACACCCTTTCGGTAAACTTGAACCGCCTTAGAATATTCCTTATCAATATATTAAATGAGATGAAGGCTATCGGAAATGAAAACACCAGCATAAATGAACTTCTGGCATCTTCTTCGTCGGAAACATCAGCTGCTTCGACAGAGATGACGGCAAATATTCATTCCATAGATTCGCTTATTGAAAGGCTGGATGAGCAGATTATTGAATCTACAAATAATTCGGATAAAGTAAATCTGACACTCAGTGAGCTGACGATGAGGATAAAAGATCTGTCTGATTTGGCCGATTCATCGGCCATTGCAATATCCGGTATGAATAATCATATTGAATCAGTTTCTAACATGACAATCAATTTTGAGCAGATATCAGGTAAGCTGGTCAATACATCGAGGAACGGACGGGAAAAAATAGATCTGGTGCAGACTCATGTTAATGAAGTGACAAACTTTGTCAATGATATTCAATCTATTGCGGGAATTATCCAGGGCATATCGGCACAGACCAATTTGCTGGCTATGAATGCCGCTATCGAAGCGGCTCATGCGGGAGATTCGGGACGGGGATTTGCCGTCGTGGCTGACGAGATAAGAAAGCTCTCCGAAGCTTCGAGCCTCAACTCGAAATTAATAGCTCAGACAATCAAGGATGTAACTATTAAAATAAACCAGACGTCTGATGCCAGTATCAGTGCATCATCCTCTTTCTCCGACATTGAATCTGCTGTGGGAAAGGTGAATCTCTCCTTTGGAGAGATTCTCCGATCTACAAGAGAGTTGTCTTCAGCCAGTGGACAGATCACTGGAACTATGACTGAACTGACAGGTATTTCCAATGAATTGAATCAAAGCAGTCATGTTATTAAGTCCAATATGGAATCATTAAACTCCAGACTGGAAAATGTGGCACAGCTCTCTACGGAGGTAACCAGAGGATCTACTGAAATTAAAGAGGGGACTAAAGAAATTGCCCTGGCAATGGAAGACCTCAGTTCATTGACTGTGAAAATAGCTGATACAGGTGAGAGAATAAATTCCCAGGTACAGTCTTTTATTACTGTATGACAAGAACATATATGACTATCGCGGTCACTAATTCCAGTCTAAGCTAGAATCTATTTCTCCCCTAGAGATACTCTCCTTTTACTTCCTAAAGCTTATTCTTTATTTTTTCGATGCGCTTTAGAGTCGCTTTTCTGGGGTGATCTTCAAATTCTTCAACGATGGATAATACCGTTTTCTTTTCCTGATCTGTTAAAAGAGGAATCATCTTTATAAAGGATTCAAAAATCCAGTCATGTTCATTCATTAAGATATTATCGGAAGATTCTACTAATATGGGAAAGGCTCTATCGCAAGATTCACGATTCAAAGACCCCCAGTCCCCTAAAAAAAGATCTGCTGAGCTAACTAAACATAACTGGCCATCCACCTTTTCTCTAATGGTGGTTCGGGCCAAAGTGGCCACTTCTTCCATTAAATCAGAACCGGCTTGGGCACAGAATCCATAAACTCTATAGAGCATCCATCGGGTTTGGGGTTCAGGTACCTCCATGGCAGGAAATATTTGATTTAAATAGGGTATAACCAGGCCGGGTTTCTTTTCAGCGACAATCTCTATTATCTTTGCGGCTCCAGCCCGTATTTTTTTTGCTTTTGGATTATTCAGATCGTAACAGACCAATTCCACAGCTTCAGTTAAAATATCCAATTGGTCATTTTGCAGAACCTCTTTGGCCAGATCTTTACCTAACTGGCTGGATACAGTTCCTTTGTTTTTTTCCAGCTGGGGGAAAATAGACATGGTTTTGACTCCTTTAGTATTTCTATTGAATATATCTATATATCCAATTCTATAACATTTTATTGGAGATGGTATTCTTTCGGAGGTATTAAGGAAAATGTCTGATACAGGAGAAAGAATAAATTTCAAGTTACAATCGTTTTAAAATATTCTGATTAATATAACTGAAAAAAAACGCGCCTTTTTCAAAAAAGGCGCGCTAGAAAAGTACTAAATAAAGTCTATATTAAAGAACTACTTTAAACTCAATAGCTATAAGACCTTTGTCTTTTTGTTTTTCCTGATATTTCGTTTCATCAGGTTCTTCTTTGTAATTGTCATCAAATAATCCGTTTATAGCTTCATTTTCATAGCTGACAGTTATTACTGTATTTGGTATCAGAGTAAACTGAGTTCCCAATTCAAAGTTTACAGGACCATATAGGGATGTTTTAGAAAATCGTGTATAAGGCTTAAGGATATCTAAAATATTATAATCCACATACAATCCATATTGAATTTTAATTTCCTCGTTGATATTGGTGTTTAAATCATCTGTTGTTTCTGCAACATTCGTAACATCAGCAATTTCAAACACACCTGAAAATCCCAGGTTTGGAATTAATCCGCCGTTAGTATCTTCAAAAACAGATATAGCGATAGTTAATTCGCCTTCTGGATTTTCATCTCTAGCGAATTTATAACCAGGGTTGAATAAACTGGCAGAAAGGGTAATACCGGGACCTCTGTCTGTCATAATGTTATTGAGAGGCTCATATCCCCAACCTACAGGTCCGCCCCATTCCAGAGTTACACCTAAAGAAATTTCCGCTGCCAGTTCTTCGAATGGCCAGTCTTTTGCATAGTTGTCCGCCATTGGAAGGCCGCTGATAAAATGACCGTCCATGGCAAAGTAGGGTACTAAACTCAAGGAACTGGTATTTATGGTACCCAGATCGAATCTGTATCCGGCAGAAACAGCAAAATCCAGAGGAATCGCTACATAGTTTATACCTGTATTGACAGAACCTTTTACAGTTAAATCCCCAATTGGATTAGATTCTATCATATATCCGATGTCGTATCTGTTTTCTGTGTTTTTTTCCCAGTTCTGTTTTGATCCGATAGAGAGCATCATTTCTGTTGCTCCCATACCAAACCCAAATCCAAGCATGGAATCGGCAGCTTCATTCTCAAGCCAGTCCGTTTTATCTTCCTGAGCCCATCGGCTGGAACTGTTGGCAGTCACAAAGGGTACTCTGTAACCCAGGTGAGCCAGGTTTGATCGGATTTTACTGGTGCTTTTGATAAATGTCCAACCGTTGATTCTGTCATAATGATTTCCGTCATCACTTGAACCAACGAGAAGATAGAAGGGGTCCCATACTATTTTCCCATATATGTTTTCATAATTGATAGATATATTTTTTGTTGTATCGGGAGCAGAGAATGCGGCCCTTTGATCCCCTTCCTGGTCAACTATATTGAATTCAACGTGAACACCGTCTACCATAACCATGCCATAAGGAGCATCCAGGTCAAGACCTTCAGTTCCGGAGCGCAATTTTGAAAAAGGATTTAATGTATATCGTAAATCCAGGTCAATAATTTCATCGAAGCCCGATGACATCTGGTTTAAATCTAAACCCCAGATAGTTCCCAGTTCAATCTCAACTTCCAGTTTCGGTTGAACTTTCATCTCTTTTTTGTATTCCAGACGACCATCATCATCGCCGGTAGTATTGCTGTAGTCCTTTAGCGCAAAGAGATTAGTGCATGTTAATAATATCAATAGTATTGATACTGTAATTTTTCGTTTCATATGTTAATTCCTCACTTATTCAGCTGCAGATTCCGGAACCATTTTCCTGAGTTCTACATCATCGATGTATACAGTTGCACTAGATGTTGCTTTCAGCTGATCCTGAGTCCATGGAGAGCCTTCAGGAAGGAATTCTCCTGTATTTAAGGCACAATTAAAGTCTATTCTTCCAAATTTATCTGTTCTGAAAGGCATTTTAAATTCAAATGTATATGTCTGCCATTCAGTAGTTATTTCAACTTCCTGATAATACAGGTAAGGAGGATCTGTTGGTACAAGACCGTTACCGATACCAGTTCGTATAACTCTGTTTTCATCAGATTTCATTTTAAAGGAGAAAACATATTTTTCACCTTTTTCGATGAGAAGTTTTTTGTAGTGCATAGCTACAGCCCAAGGTGCAGTACCGGGGTCATCAATAACCAGTTTGGCTATTCCATCGGCCCAGATGACTTCACCAGCTCCGCCCCAACCTTCGTCTATCCATGGAGTCCAGGGATCCTGTCCCGCGTCAAAATTGCCATTATCCAGCATGTTTTCTCCCGGCACGAGGGTCACAGAACCTTTAGGGCTTGAAGCACATCCGGTTAAAACTAATAAAGTCATTATCAAAGTAATAATGATTAATAAAATTGATTTTTGTTTTTTCATTGTTCGATTCTCCTTTTATTTAATATCTGAAATTGCTATGGATTTTCACCGATATTACATACCTTTTAGAATCCCTAGACTATATTCAATACGGTGGCAGGAGTTATTATCCCAACCACCGCAGTGATATTCACATTTGGTGATATATGTTTCCCCTTGTTAATTTTTCTCGTTATGTCCAATTTTTTTATGAATAATATTCAAGACTATAATGACCAGGAACATGAGCCAGGCAATGGCGGATCCTTTTCCCAGCCGACCGAATTCAAAACCCGTAGCCATCAGATAAAAGGCTGTGGTAAGGCCGGCATTCTGCGGTCCTCCCAGTTTTGTGAATCCTCCCAAAAGGACAAATGGTTCGTCGAAGACCTGAAATCCGCCGATTATGCTCAATGTGAGGGTAAAGAAAATAATGGGTTTTAAGAGCGGTAAAGTTATTTTCATGGCCTGCTGGAATTTATTGGCGCCATCAATTTCTGCAGCCTCATATAATGACCTGTCAATAGATTGAAGACCGGCCACATAGATAAGTGTATTCCATCCTATAAAACGCCAGTTGAGCATAATGGCAATAGAGCTTTTTATGCCCACCGGACTGGTCAGCCAGTGAATCGGTTTGAGATGCAGCCAGTTCTCCAGGATGTAATTCAACCAGCCATAATTTTCATCATACAACTGAGCAAATATAAGAACAATTGAAACAGTACTGGTAATATAGGGTAGGAAGTATGTCAGCTGAAATACATCTTTTCCCTTGATCTTGTGATCATTGAGAAAAATGGCCAATGGTATGGCAAAGACATGCTGTAATCCCGATCCGGTAATCATCAGAATGAAGGATGTCCAGAGAGTTCTTATGAAAAAGGGATCTGTTGTGAGCAGTCTTGTATAATTCTTGAAACCGATAAAATCCTGAGGACCGTTAGTTGTCCATTTCCAGAATGACATTGTTATAGAATATCCCAGTGGATATAAACCGAATACTAGAAAGGAGATGATAAAGGGACTGATAAAGATATAGGGTGCAAGCATATGACTTTTAAAAGTCGATTTCCTGTTGCCATATTTTTTTAGAAGTGCCGCGTTCTGGTTAATCGTTTTCATATATCTCTCCTAACCCTTAAGACTTCCGGCGGTTAAGCCGGCAATTATTTTTTTTGAAAATGTCAATACAACCAGCATAAGAGGCAGAATAGCCAGGGTATTTCCGGCCATAAGGCCTCCCCGGTCACCCTCCAGGTTATTGAACAGCAAAGTCAGGGCGACAGGTATGGTTGTTTTTAACAGCTGCGGTAAAAATATCAGAGGACCCAGGAGGTTATTCCAGGAGCCGACAAAAGTTACGATCATCAGTATGGCCAGTCCGGCCTGAGCCAGTGGGAACACGACTTTCATTAGAATTCCGAACTCCGATAATCCGTCAATTCTCGCAGCCGATAGAAGATCGAAGGGAACAGCTTCTTTAAGAAACTGTGCCATGAGAAAAATTCCGAAAGCATTGGCCAGTCCGGGGATTATCAGGGGAAGCCATGTACCATACCAGTTAAAGGCAATCATCATTTTGAAAAAAGGGATGATATTGAGAAATGTGGGAATGGCTATAGTACTGAGCATAAAGGTATAGATGATTTTTTTGCCTTTAAATTCATACTTGGCCAGCGCAAAACCGCTCATAGTGCAGAAAAATGCTGTACCGAATGTTGCCAGTGTGGCAATCCCCGCACTATTTAAAAAATTGATACCAAAGGGTATATCTTCAAACAACTTAATTATATTAGTCAAATAGTAGCTGTTGAAAAATATATGTGGTGGATACGTGTACATATTTGTTCCTTCCTGAGATGCCAGGACAAAAACATAATAAAAGGGGAAGGAAAATATAAATACAAAAAATATAAGAACAGCATAAAGCAGTATTTTTGATCCATTTGTCATTAATCTATTGTCTGTTTTTTTCATAAAACTACCATTATCTCTTTAAATTACGGGCTGCGGGAACGCAGCCCGGTAATTATCTATTTTTATTACTCTACAACGGCCAGAAGTTCGTTCATGGCACTGTTATAGGCTTCTTCTGGTGAAATCCCCTCTACAAGAACCATTGTTATGGCATTACCAAAAATGGCTCTTGCAATAGGATCAAATTCGGAAACAGGATCGTTGGGCATATTTCTTGCCACTTCGGCAAAAATCTGTCGTACTTTCTGTCCTCCAAAATAGGGTACTTCTTCATCCATTACGGGATGATCGTAAAGTGTCTGCAGTACTGGGAAGGCAGATTGCTCCCTGAAGCTGGCCAGCTGGGCTGTTTCGGAAGTACTGAGGAATTTGATCACTTCCCAGGCAGCTGCTTTCATATCAGCGGGAACCTCCTGAGGGATTGAAAAGTAGGATCCTCCCATAGAAGCGTAAGATTTACCGGGAATAGTTGTTACTCTCCAGTCTCCAGCCACATCGGGGGCTATCCAGGTTTCAAGTCCTCCACCAAACCAGGCTCCATTAATAGTTGCCGCTACAGTTCCATCGGCAAATGCCTGAAGCCATGGTGGTGACCATGTTCCCAGGTCTCCATCAATTCCCGCTTCTCTCACCTTTTTCACCAGGTTTAAGGCGGTCATGAATTTTGCCTTAGGCTCAAGAGGTTGTCCTTCTTCATTGAACCAACCTGCCATTCCTCCGTTTAAAGGAACACTGCTCACTTCTACAGCGTGTGTTATGGCATATTGATCAATTTGACCATCTCCATCTTTATCTATAGTGAGTTTTTTACCCACTTCTATAAACTCATCCCAGCTTTTTAAATCTTCAATATTAACTCCGGCAGCATCGATTATGCTTTTTCTGTAAAATAGGACAGCCGGGGCCACATCAACGGGGAAAGCAACCAGTCTTCCATCTTCTGATGTAGCGTTTCCAATAGCGAAATCTACAACGTTTTCACCAGCTACAAAACCATTAAAAGGTGCTACGTCGAGTCTGGTTAGACCGCCACCTTCAACAAATTTGGCTATATGAGCTACTTCCAGCATCTCAATTTCATTTGTGGCTTCACCGGCTGCTATCGTTGTTATAGCTCTGGAGTGGTGACCGCTAAAGTCCGCCACCATAAAAGAAAC
>JAEINM010000147.1 GCA_016342385.1 Spirochaetaceae bacterium
GCTTTTCTCAGTACCTGCTGATCAATTTCCTTTGCATTAATCAGTTCATTATATATTCTGGTGAAATCTGACGATTCTCTTCTAAATCTGAATAGGGAAAGGAGATAAGCTCGATATTTATAGATGACCAATGCCGAATAAACCACGAGCGGAATGAGAAAAAACAATAGGTATAGGGGATTTTTCAGAACACTTTTTCTATCTCGATCAAATCTCTTCAGTAATTTTTCTGTGGAAAAATTATATAAAAGACCTTCATCATTGGAGACCAGCTCATTTTTGTCATCACTCTCATTTACGGTATACCCTGTACTTTCCAGATTAGCCGAAGTAATTACCTCAGTTTCAAGAACTTCCAGTTCCACAAAGGGTATAAGGGCTGTCTCCAGTTTACCCGATTGAATATTAAAGTATTGCAGTTGTAATTCAGGGATTTTATCAACCTCTCCATTTTTAACCCGTATGGTCTGAGAAAAGATGACCTGGTCCCCTTCAACTTTTCCGGGAGAACGCCTTTGAGGAATACTAAAAGATTTCTCCATCTCCTCATAAAAATTTAATGGAGGCAGCTCGATAGATTCGGGTGAAACAGATTGGAGGACTGAAATTATATATGTCAGGGGATCCCCTATATGCACTCTTTGAGGGTTTGCTGATGCTTTTATTTGAAGAGGGCCATCTGAAAGAATTACGGGAGAATTCTGAGTGTAGTCCGATAATGAGGGAAGTTCTCTGATTTCAATATCCAATTGATTTGAGGGGATAACAGAGGACTTGTAGGATGTTCGAAAACCACTAGATCTTTCGGCGCTATCGAAAGCCAGAGTGATAGGACCAAGCTTAACCGGGCCTGATTTTTCAGGTAAAAGTTTTAATCCGAAAATCAGAGATGAATATTGTTGCCCTTTGTATATTTCCGCTGTCTGCATTGCCAGAACATCGAGTCCGTCAATATTCAATTTAAAAACATCATTACCCGGAGGAGGAACCTGGCTTTCGGTAGTGAACAGCTGTGAATTGAGAAAAGGTATATTAAAAACAGGGTTACTGACAGAAGAAGAGAAAAGCCATTTGATAGTGAGAATTATTGGCTCACCTTCCCAATATTCTTTTTTATCGGTTTCCAGAAAAAGATGAAATCCCTCTATAGGTTCGGGAGATTTTACAGTGATTGTTCCCGATGCTGTTTTTAATACTTTCCCATCAACTTCAATAGAAAAAGACGGTATGATTAGAGTCCCTTTTTTTAAAGGAGTAAAGGACCAGGTATAGGTAATAGTTTTTGAACTGCTGCTGGATCCTCCGCCGAATGATGAGACCATACTGGTTGAAGCCCCTTTATAACGGATAGTAATACCCTCTAAAGTACCCAATTCAGGAACCTGGGCATCTGTTGTACCCTCTATTATAATTCTGTATTCAAAAGGCTGACCGAGATACACTTCCGATGATTCGACAGAAGCTCTGACACTTTGTCCCGCAAGAGGGAAAAGTGATAAAACTAAAAGACATATAGACAATAAATACTTCATTACCAGTTCCTATCCACAACAACTCCGGCTCCTGTTATTTCAGAAGTGGATTCTCTGTTATTTTCATTTTCAATTATTGATTGAGCGATCTCATCACCTGTGTCAGGTGGTTGATTTTCCTCTTTTGAATTCTCTTCAGCTTCTTTGTCAGATAAACTCTTCGAAGCCTCTTTTAGATATTCAGCAGCTTCTCTCTGATACTCTTCAGCCTTTTCATAATTCTGCTTATCTATTTCACTAAGAGCCTTTTCCTGAGCCGATTCTGCTTTTTCCATATTTTCTCTGAATTCGGAATTTTCCTCAGACATTTTCTCTTTCATATGAGATGTCTCTTTTTTCACTTCTTCCTGGGAAGATTTATGATCATCCGATTCTTTCTGATCATTCGACGCCAATTGCTGCTGCTTCTCCTGTAACTGTTCCATTTCATTTTTTTCAGAGTCATTTTGCTCCTGTTCTCTCTGCTCTTCATCTTTGTGTTCATCGATTTTTTCTTTTAACAGGAGGGCTAATTCCAGATTATGTGCGGCTGATTTGTTTTCTTTATCCAGTTCCAGTATACGTTCATAGAATCCCAGACTGCGATCTATATACTTTGTTGCATCTTCCACACTACTCTGCTCATCCAGTGCAATACGACTCAGTTTATAGGAATTGTTACCACTGAGCATTAATCTCTGATGGTTCAGTTTCTCTGGAAAATCCTCATGAATAGTCTGTAGTAATTCATCAGTTTTTTTATAATCATTCTCTTTATAGGCTTTTAGGGCTTCATTATAAATAACACGACCATCGAGGATATCTTTTTGTCCCATTGCTGATATACAGAAGATCTGTGTGATAAAAAAAATGATTAAACAGATGTGTTTCTTCATAGAGTTAAATCTCCTTCTCAGATTCAGTATCTCCGGTATTTTTTTACCTTCCCTGGTGATTTCATGATTAAAAGCTCTTAAATCTTCTTCAGTTAAAAAATCTATATCCGGTGTTTTTTTATTCTCTTTAGGTTTAATAATTCTCATTTCTGATATATTGATTTTTTGAATACTCTCTTGTATTTTTCTTCTGTCCTTCTGGCTGATAAGATGGCGGAATCCTCTAAAGGGCTGGAATAAAGCCATTGTTAGCATAAGAACTGCTATGAAGAGAAAAAATTGAAATTTTTCATCATAAATAGTAACTGAATCCTCTTCGTAGACACTGGAAGGAGAATTGCTAATAAGGGATCCATATATTTCGGCCAGATCAAAAGTCCCGGTCGAAACATTGAGATATTGCCCCCCTTCTGTTGCACCGGCCACTTTACGCAGAGTGACAGCATCGAGTTTCGTCCAGACCTCCTGGCCTTCGAAGGTCACAAACTGTGTACCATTTTCCCCTTTAATTGGAATTCTCCGCCCTGTGTTTTCATCACCAAGACCTATGGCGATAATCCTGATCCCTTTTTTATCTGATTCCCCCGCGGCCTCAATGGGGAAACTTTCCTGATCCTCTCCATCTGTGATGAGAATAATATCCTTATGAGCTTTAGCACTGTCATCGAGAACAGAATTATTGACATAGCGAAGAGCATCGCCGATGAGAGATCCCCCTTTGCTGACACTATTGACATTTAATCTGTCTACAGATGAGATAAAGAAACTGTAGTCGTTTGTCAGAGGAGTTTTTACAACGGCTGTACCGGCAAAAGCCACTAGAGCTACTCTATCACCATCAAGGCTGTTCACAGCATCTTTTATGGCCAGTTTGGCTCTTTCCAGTCTGTTGGGAATCAGATCATCGGCCAGCATGCTAATCGACACATCAATGAGAAAGACCACATCACGACCTCTCTTTTCAACGGTTCTGGTCTGTTGATTCCATGATGGTCTTGTCATAGCCAGAACAAGAAAGACAATGGCCCAGACAAGAAAGATTCCACTGTTGACGTATCCTTTTATGTGGAAGTTATTTTCCCCGGAGATGATTCCCCCGGTAAATTTCCATAGAGACTTCCTCTTCTTTTTAACAGAATAATATAGAAGAAACAGGACAGGAATAATTAACCATAATAGAGAAAATAAAGAGGGATTCTGAAAATGTACCATCAGGGAACCCTCCTTAGCCATGTCGATGAAAGCGTATGGGCCAGAAGAAGCAGAATCAAAGCTGTTGCTCCGAAAGGAAGAAACCGTTCCCTGTAATTTTTATAGGAAAAAGATTCTATTCTGCTTTTTTCAAGACCATCAATTTCTCTGTATATATTTTTCAATGATTCCTCTGAATCAGCAGAAAAATACTTTCCTTTTGTTATTTGAGCCATCTCTTTTAATGAAGCTTCATCAACGCCATAACCGGGAGGAATTTTCTTGACCATACCGAAAGCATTTTTATAATACCCTGCTCCAAACCCGATAGTATACAACTTTATATCCCATTGGGCGGCCAGATAAGCAGCGTCTAGAGGACTGACAGTCCCCCCATTATTCTGTCCATCGGTTAATAGAATGATTATTTTATTCTGGATTTTGTAATTAGCCGGGTTGTTCGTATCATCAGTCTCCTGTAGTCTGGCGGCGGCCAGAGCCACAGCATCTCCGATTGAAGTTCCATCCTCTTCTCGATTATCTATCAGTTTTATGTTTGATGTGAAGTCAACAAGAGTCTCATGGGATAAAGTCAAAGGAGACATGGTTTCACCAAAACGGCCAAATGTTATCAAACCTATCAGATCATCCTTTCTCCCTTTCAGGTCTTTTTCATTCCCCGCGACAAAACTGACAAAAGCTTCCTTTACGGCATCCAGTCTGTTTTTATTACCATCGGCAGTTACAGGTGTTCCCATACTGCTGCTTCTATCGAGTACCATATTTATCGCTATGCCATTGGTCACTTCCCGAACCGTATCGAATCCCTCTCTCGGCCGGGCCAAAGCGATTATCAGAAAGAAAAGAGCGAACATATTCAGTATATATGGCAAGGATGAAAGTCTCTGTTTCATTGTTTCCGGCAGTTTGAAATCTTTAGAAAGAGAAGAGAAATCAGATCCGCCTGATCGGCCACCGGCTCGTCTGTACAAAAAGATAAGGGGGAAGAGAAGTAAAAAAGTAAAAGCCCATGGTGCTTCAAAAGTCATGAGGGACCTCCTTTGTCACTTTTTCATCCAAATGGGAAATAAAGTCTCTACAGAAACGTATATCACCGTCTATCTGTGTCTCATCGGGTATATGGGTTCCAAAGGTCACCTCATCGCACCTTTTAAAAAAGCCATACAACTGAACTTTCAGCCAGTCTTCGATGACAGGAGAAGATTTACTGTAATTTACAAATTCTTCAGTTGTCTGAGACTGAACAGAGAGGAACACTTTATTATCGAGATACTCTCGTATTAGATTATTCAATTCAGAATACAGCTCTTTTATATTATCTTTTTTTATAGAATTGATTCTTGTTTCATATGATTCTTTTTTTTCAGTCTGATTGTGCGGTTTTGTCTTTTTTCTTTTTAAGACAAGATAAATAATTATACTGGTGGTGGCTAAAAGGAACAAAATAAGGACAATAAGATACATAGGGTTTCTTTCCCTATTTATAGTTTCAAAATCATCTATTAATTCATCTGATCCTTCAAATAATGCGCTGAGAACAGTGATGGGGATGTATTCTGATCGGATTGTGTCTATTTCTCCTCCATCGCGTACAAAACGGATTTCCAGGGGATTCAAAAGATATTCCCCCGGAAGCTGATTATCCATAAGAAGTTCAAAACTGCGTACAATACGGTCATCCGTATCAGTCATAACTGTAAGTTCCCGGATCTGAATGATATCCATTGAATCTTCATAACTGTTCCAATCGGGAAATTCAGGAATGAAGTCTTTTTTGTAGGCAAATGAGCATTGAAAACTAATTTTTTCTGAAGTGAAAAACTCTCTATCCAATATAGAAATTATCATAGAATTCCCTGTAGGAGAATTGTACACATATTCTTTCAATAGATCTGTCTTTTCTTCAGAGCCCTTTGAACAAGAGAACAGGAGAATAGCTATGATTGTCATTAGAGCAAACTTTCTCACGATCGACCGGCCTCTATTCTGTGCTGTCTCTTCATAAAAAAAAGTGATAGAGAATGAATCCAGTCTGAGCCGGTATTCAGGTGGACATGATCCATCCCCATAGATATCATATTCTTTTTAAGGTTGCCGATTCTCTCAAGAGAGTGCCTCTTCCACTCCTGTCTAACCACTTTACTGGAGCTGTCTATGGTACGACAGTATCCTGTCTCTCCGTCGCGAATCGTAATCAGGCCGCAATCAGGCAGTTCCAATTCAAGGGGATCTGTTACAGATAAGGCCACCAGATCGTGTTTTTCCGCCATAATTTTCAATTTTCGCTCATAACCCTGATCTATAAAATCGGAAATAAGAAAGACAACAGCATTTTTTCTCTGGACTTTCCCCAAGTAGGTCAGGGCTTTGTCGATGGAAGTCCCTTTACCTTTGGGATTAAAAGCCAGAATTTCTCTGATTATTCTCATAATGTGGGTCATTCCCTTGGCCGGAGCGATAAAGGTCTCAACTTCATCAGTAAAAACAAGCAGTCCCACTCTATCATTATTTTTGATAGCGGAGAAGGATAAGACAGCGCATATTTCAGCAGCAATATCATTTCTCTTTCTGCCTGTGGATCCAAAATTTCCCGAAGCGGAAAGATCAACCAGAAGAAGAACTGTCAGTTCCCGTTCCTCTCTGAAACGCTTAATAAAAGGTTCCCCTGTACGGGCAGTCACATTCCAGTCAATTGATTTGATGTCATCTCCCGGTTGATAAGCTCGAACCTCTTCAAACTCCATCCCGTGCCCTTTAAAAGCACTGGTGTATTCTCCGGCAAAGGTACTGCTGACATTTCTTCCGGTTTTTATCTGGATTCTGCGTATTTTAGCGGCTAATTCTTTATCAATCATGGGACCTTAACTGTTTGGAGGATCATTTTTAATATATCTTCTGATTTTTTTTCTTCCGCCTCTGCCTCGTAGGAGACTATAATCCGGTGACGGAGAACATCATAGGCAATTGATTTCACATCATGGGGTGTAACATAGGATCTCCCATGGAGGAAAGCATGAGCCTTTGATGCCATCGTTAAATAAATAGTGGCTCTGGGAGATGCACCATACTGAATCAGATCTTTTATATTTAAGCCGTAATCTTCCGGTTCTCTTGTTGCAAATACAAGGTCGACAATATACTCTTCAATTTTTTCGTCCATAAAAACTGTATCCACAAGAGACCGAAGGCGCTTAATATCATCTGGATGTAATACCGCATTAACAGCATTCTTCTTCTTGATAGAAGCCTGTTCTCTCAAGATGCGCAACTCTTCTGCTCTCTGGGGATAATCAATGACCAGTTTCATCATAAAACGGTCGACCTGAGCTTCGGGAAGAGGATATGTCCCCTCCTGCTCTACAGGATTCTGTGTTGCCAGGACCATAAAGGGATCGTCGAGAGGATGAGTCTCTTCTCCAATGGTAATCTGTCTTTCCTGCATAGCCTCCAAAAGAGCACTTTGAACTTTGGCCGGTGCCCGGTTGATTTCATCTGCCAGAATCAGATTGGTGAATAAGGGACCCTTCTTGGTTGTAAAATCACCGGTCTTAGGGTTGTATATGAGGGTTCCGAGAAGATCGGCCGGCAGAAGATCGGGGGTGAACTGGATTCTTTTGAACGAAGTATCTATAGCATCGGATAATGTCGTGACTGTCAGTGTTTTAGCCAGACCGGGAACACCTTCAATAAGAACATGCTGATTACATAGCAAGCTGATAATTAATCTCTCAATAAGATAATCCTGACCAATGATGACTTTTTTTATTTCTGTTGTCAGTTTATTCAATTCCTGACATTCACTTTCGATTGTATTGCTTTCCAAATGTGATTCCATGAGAATGTTTCTCCTCCATACAGATATTAAAACAGAAAACTGCAAAAAATGTTACAGATTTTTTTATTACAAATTATATTTATAGTAGAGGACGTATTTTTTTAGGAGGAATGTTATGAGTATTATTACTGTTTCCCGACAATATGGCAGTTTGGGGAAAGAGATTGCCGAAAATCTAGCTTCGAAACTCGCTTATCAGTTTCTGGATAAAAAATCACTCGAGTCCCAATCAGGAAAATTCGGAATACCCGATGTCAGCATTGAAAAATACGACGAAAAAAGCCCCGGATTTTTTGAATATTTTAAATCGGGAAAGGACCGTTATATCAGATTTTTAAAAACAGCTGTATTCGAAAATACCAAAAAGGGAGATTGTGTCATTTGCGGAAGAGGAGCTCAATTAATCCTAAAAGATATTCCCGGTGTACTGAATATTAGAATTGTATCGTCAATGGAAAAGCGAATAGAGCGAGTTTCCGAGAAATTGCAGTGTGATAAAAAACAGGCGGAAAAAATTATCATTCAGAACGATAAAGACAGGAGCGGTTTCCACAAATTTTTCTTTGAACACAACTGGAAAGATATGGATTTATATGACCTGGTTATCAATACAGATAATATTGATGTTGATTCGGCTATTGAAACTATATTAACGATTAATAAGTGTAAATGTCTGAAAATTGATCCTGCCCTCCTGAAACAGAAACTGGAAGATAAATTTATTGCCCAGGAAGTCATTATTTCACTGCTCTATGATCATAGTATCCCTATCGATATTCTCGATGTGGAATGTGAAAAAGGCGTCGTAACCATTAGAGGAACGGTGACAGTCGAGCAGAATATTGAACAGTGTAAAAAGGCGGCATTGAAGGTGCCCGGTGTTGAGTCTGTAGAGACGGAGATTTATTTTATTACCAATTATATGGGGTATTAGCTAGGAGATGAGAAGACGACTCTAGAAGTCCTGATGACAGGACTGAACAAAGACTGCCTGCCGACGACATTGCGAAGCAGATAAAGCTGTGTGTGTGCTTCGGCACAATTTTGCTGAGGTAAAACCACTCAGCAACCGTCTGGCTTTGAAGGTTAGGTAGTTTCTTATGGTGGTATAACGACACCCGCTTGCGTCCCTCCCCTAAGAAAAATAACAAACCAGTTGAGCTGTCCGGCAGTTCCGGAAAAAAGAAGCTGTTAAACGGGTGAATTGATAAGAATATGCACACAGATAGCCGGATCTGCTCCAACTTTCATGTTATTTCCTAATTCATAAATTGGAGTTTAAAAAGTATTAAAAATTATCCCCAGAAACAGTGCATTGCATCTTCATCTACAATTTGAACAAACTC
>JAEINM010000148.1 GCA_016342385.1 Spirochaetaceae bacterium
AGAAGCAATTCTTGATTTGATGCTCCCGGATCTACCGGAGAGTATTTTTTTTGTGTTCTGCAGGATAGAAATCTAACCTTATGTGGACAGTTGAACTAAGTGCATGATATTTTTTGAAATAACAATTGAATTTTAATGAACTAATTTTGAAGAAATACACTAGGATTACAGAAATGAGCATATAAGAAATCAGTAAATCTTAAAAGAAATATTTTTTTTGAAGAATTATTAAATTGCAATTTAGTTTAGTTGAAACTATTTGCATATAGATAATGAAACAAACTTGTATCAATAGGTTTTCTAATTTGTTAAAAGGGAAAAAAATGATGAAAAATATAATATTGGTCTTATTGTTAATTACTATATTTTCTTGCACATCTACAGCAACACATAGTAGTAATCAAAATGGACAGAAAAATCAAATTACAAAAGAAGAACAAATTCAATTAAATACTGAGTATCATAAACAATCAAAATATTTAATTCATGAAGATAGTCACACTACAATTACTACTGAAGATCTGTTGGAATGTAAAGAAAATTCAATTAAAATAATTGAAGAGACAAAGGATGCACTTTTTTCTCCAATTGAGATAAAAGATAAGTTTATTATATATAATGTCTTAGTCTATGGAGTTGATTCATTTGATAATCCAACCGGAATATTTGTTGATAAGTCAAAATTAAGTATGTTTTCAACATATATATCACTAAATAATAATCTTGTTGAGACTATTGAATATAGCAAATTAGAACCAAATATTAAAAATGCAGTCGATAATATTTTTTATGATATAATTTCTAGCAATGACATAATTACACTTGTAGATCAAGGAAGCAAATATTTTATGGTTTGGACAAAGGTGGGAAATAAATGGGGATTAAAGAGTTTTAATCTACCTCCAAAAAATTTAACTTTCAAAAATTAAAAGTTATAAAAATTAAAAAATCCACATAAACCATATAAGGACTAGATCCGTCAACAGATATAGAAATCCCCGGCTTAGAAAATCCTCTTTTCTGAGCCTTAGTTTTTTTCTAACAGGGTAATTCTGGATCAAAAAATGTTCCGTCTGATTATGATATATTGGAGTATCTGTACTTTCCAAACTTAAAAAGGGAGTTCTAAGAATTTTGTAAGCTTTGACATATTCCGATCCCTTCAAAGAAGAAACTAAAATGAATAAAGATTCCGGGGGCACTGGGAGATGAAATTTACAGGTTATTCTTCAGGGAAATCTGACTGGGATATTTGGATTATAAGGAAATGAAAGTTTATAATATATGTATAGGAGTAGAGGCTCATTCCAGGCTTGTTGAGGATGTTATAAGAGTTTTATAGGCTTGTCCTAGTTGGTACGGGAGGAGACGAATATGAATAAGAAGCACATGGTGGTCATTTTCGGACTTATGGTCATTGGGGTTATGAACAGTTTTGCCCAAAGCGGAAGTGTAACAGACCCTCTCCTCATTCTTACCGATCCCTATGAACCCTATGTCTTTCCCCCAGATGCCCATCTTAAAGGGATCGACTATGAAGTCATGGAAGCAGTATTCCAGCGCTTGAACATCCCCTTTGAGATCAAATTTTTCCCCTGGAAACGGTGTTTATACATGATGCAGGTTCAGGAGGCAGATGGCATTTTGGATGGGGGCATCACCGAAGACCGGAAAACCTATCTTTTCTTTCCAGAAGAACCCTTGTCGGAGAGTTCGCTGGTGATGTTTTACCACAAGGATCATCCGATTCAGTTGGATACGATTGAGGATCTGAAGCAGTATCTGGTTGGTACACAAATAGGATATATTTATTCTCAGGGCATTGCAGAGATGTTGATCCATCGCGATGATGTAGAAACGATAGAACAGAATTTTCTCAAGTTGGAGGCCAATCGAATCGACCTCATGCTTGTCGATCGTGTGGTTGGCCTCTATAAGGTGGCGGCCTTTGAGGGACGAGATCAACTTGCCATGGTCGAATTGCCAGAACAATTACTGAACATTTACTATCTAGGATTTGCTAAAAAAGCAGGATATGACAAGTTAGCCATGAGATTCAGTCGGGCATTAAGTGAGTTTAAACAGACACAGGCGTATCATGACATTCTCCTTAAATATGGGCAAAGGTAATGTCCCTCTAAAAGTGGGAAGAAAATGAGGGGTATTCACATCTCTATGCTGCAATAAAAGATATACAAAATCAGAAATCTGAAATATGAAGGTTGTATAAAGTCTATATGGAAATAGTGTAAAATCTCTTTAGTTCTATATTATCCTTAAGAATAAGCTGGAGAAAAGATGTCTCCAGCTTAATTTTTAATTATACAAATTATTTCTAAATGAAATAACTTCTGTTATCAGATGCTCTGTTAACTGCTCGTATTTTTCTGGGACTTTTATCTCAAACGATGCAGAATCATCTTTCCAGCTATAATGTATTTTTTTTTCTGCAAAAGGGATAAGATCCAGGGGATCTCCACTGTATGAGATCTCCCAGCCAATAGTCTTTGTAATTTTTTTACCAAGATTGAGTTCCGTCTCTTCAATAATGAAGTTTCTATCGTGAATAAAAATTTGGCCGGGATTTTCCGGTTTAAAAATCCAAAGAACAATACTCTGAAATGACTTATTCATAGGGTGATAAATTGCTGGGACACTATTTACAATAGCTCCATCCCATTTTTGTTCATAAATAACTTTATTGTCAGATTGTTGTAACAAAGCTATACCTGCAATTTGTTCCGGAACACTAATGTCATATCCAACTTCTCTGCTTAACTGACTATTAGTCAATGATCGCCTATATTTTTTAACCGTATGTGGCTGATTATACAAAGCATCCCTTTCTTCTTTAGTCGGTTTTCTTTTTACAAGAGAAGGTGTGGTTCCCTGGATATAGTTTTTATCCAGAAAATAATGCTGCTCCTCTGATTCATACAGTAAAATCTGCTGCTTAGACCAATATTCGGCAATGAGATATGAAAGCTTATCACCATTCTTATCAAAACCCCAATCCCAATTACCAATTGAATAACTACCAAAGACACTGTCTTCATCATCAAATATAATATAATACTTATCTATACTGCAGCTTATATTATTCATAAATGTTATGGTTTTACTCTTCAGATCCCAGTAATAATCAAGATTCAAAACACCCGGATTACCGTTTATGGCAATAAAAGGGAGTTTATTGGGATTACAATTGTTGAGTATTATCTTATTGGGGATATCTATAAATCCTTCAACATAAATCAATGAATTAGAATCGGGTTTCCTATTATTAAAGATTATTTCAGTAGTGTCTCTATTATATGACCAGTCCCCTTCTTGAAGTTCAGCTTTTTCAGATCGATCTTTATTGCTAATTATTAATATTTTATCTATTTGACTAAAAACATTATTTGTAAAAATTTTCCCCCGCCCGTTCATGTAGGTATTTATAGAAAATCTTTCCTGAATTACAGAATCCTGTCCATTATTACCGACTCGTGTTGCACATGATACAATGACACTTCCAGTAGCTAATAAAAACATTAAAAGAAATGGAATTGTTTTTTTTATTTGTGATTTCATTTTATCCTCCAGATGGTCGGGCCCGATCCATTTTAATATTCTTCAAAATTAAATTGGTGCCGGGAAAAAAGATATCGATCAAAAGTATGATTTGTCTGATTGATACAGCTCTCATACTTTAGGCGTAGTTATATTTTCGAAAATCTTGCAGACCTCTACTCTATTCCTGGAGTTCGTTTTTTCAAATATATTTCTTAGGTGTGTTTTCACTGTAGATAAGGATATAAAAAGGGCATCTGCTATTTCATTATTCGTGGAGCCCTTTACTAATAAACTTAAAACTTCTATCTCTCTTGGAGAAATTTTATATTTATCTATTAAATAATCAGATGTTTTAATAGAAACCTTGTTAACATCTTCTAATGGAAACCCTTTTATAAAGGATAATATCGATAAAATAATAAAATAACCAAAGAATATAAAAGGAGATATATTACCAGGAATTATTCTGCTTACCTCACCAATGGATAATAAAATATTTATAACACAAAATATCAGTAATCCTAAAACCCACTTTTTTTTAAGAAAGTCAGAAGATTTTGATATTTTATTCTGAATAAAAATAATGATTAATATTACTATGCAGTTTAAAAACGCAATGAAGAATACCAACTTATCAATAATCTCCAATGGAAGCTGCAGAAGAACCATAATAGAAAATATTACAACGGGTAAAAAAGAATAGGCAAACAATAACCAGTTGTATGTTTTTATAAAAAATTCGAGTGATAATATATAATAACCGGCAAAATAAAAGAAACAGCAGAGCGTATACACTCTTAGCGCATTCATTAGATTGTATGCCGATGTTACTGGAAAAATTCTGAACCATTCAGGATTCACCCATGCATTTAAAATTTCCAGTATGAAAAAAGATAATACTGAGAAATATAATCCCCAGAATATTTTTAATTTCTTTTTTTTAAATAAAAACGTATTCAAGTACAATTCCTTATTTTTATATATCTAATCACACCTGTTCATAAGAAAATGAAGGGGATTTTATAAAACTGATTTCAAACGAATA
The DNA here is from genome assembly GCA_016342385.1 of Spirochaetaceae bacterium. Taxonomy (GTDB): domain Bacteria; phylum Spirochaetota; class Spirochaetia; order DSM-2461; family DSM-2461; genus Spirochaeta_F. The sequence continues at coordinate 4,604 of JAEINM010000148.1, forward strand.
ATAAAAGTGACTAAACCTCTATATACAAAGAAGATCAGCTACGAGTCATCAGAATACAACTTTCGCCCAATACCATCAATTAATTCCGAAATATGATTTTGATAAATTAGTACAAAATCACAGAGGGAACACATTAATAATTGGCAAGGTTGTATTCGCTGTCAACCACATTTTTCCGGAATGTAGCATGTTTCAGGTAACAGGATTTATACCGGTTGTGGCTTAGATTATTACCTCTATAAAATCAAAGAAGAATATGAGAATATCAAGAACTTGATTTTTTGAGAGACCGGGGATGGGACAGGGTAAAGCAGAGAAATAATAATACAAGTGCTGTCAGTAAATAGAGGGGAATAATCTCCAGACTGTATATTCTGGCCAGAACCCCGGCAATTGAGGGGACAACGGCAGCGCCGAAACCGGCGGCGGCAATCTGCATTCCTATTGTGTTGGAAACGTGCCGTGGTCCGACCCGGTTCCCCGTATCGGTTATGAGACTAGGGAATATGGGCGCTATGGAAAACCCGATTATGGCGATTCCCGCAATTGTCATCCCGTCCCCCAGGTTGAGGGATACAAGAAGGGCCCCTGTCATGGCTGAAATCAGACTGATGTATAAAATGGTTTTTACAGACAATTTATGAGTATACCATCCCGCGAGAATACGGCCGAAAGTGAACATGGCCCAATAGCTGCCTGTAATGAATCCGGCTATGGCAGGATCAACATGTCTCGATATGGTCAGAAGGGAATAAGCCCAGAGACCCAGCCCCAGTTCCACTCCTGTATATATAAAAAACATGAGCATACTCAAGAGGGCTGAAAGCTTCTTGAGAGTTTCTCCTATAGAGGCTTCTCCAGCCACGTGATGTTTTTCTGTTTCCCCCGTGGTTGCTGCTTTCCACATTTTTCTTGTTGTAAAGAATATGATTGCCAGAGTGGCCTGGGCTATACTGACCATAAAATATCCAACTTGCCATTTTGTTGTCAGGCTGATCCCAAGAGTCATGATGACAGGACCCAGAGTGATACCGATACCGAAACTGGCATGGAGCCACTGCATCATCCTCTCACTATGGTTCTTTTCAACATAGGTATTAATCCCCGCATCGATGGCACCGGCTCCAAGCCCTCCCAGGCTGGCCGCTATGACAAAAAGGCCCCATAGGGGAGTGATCGAATAAATCATAAGAGCCGTTGCTGTAGCTCCGCAGCTCAGACTGAGCAGCCCTCCAATACCGAGGCGCCTGACGAGAGCCCCACTGAAAAAACTGGAGACCATATAGCCGGCTGTCGAGAAAATGAGCAGCAGCCCCATGGCGTCGAGAGGAAGGTTGAAACTATTTCTGATTCCCGGCCAGGCCACTCCGAGAAGACCATCGGGTAACCCCAGAGATATAAAAGCAATATAAGATAATACAATAAGAGCTGTTGTCGTTTTTTTCTTCATAATGGAGTAAGTGTATTCTCAACTTTCAACCATATCAATAAATACATATTCATTTCCCTGCAAATATATGAAGGTGTTTTTTCCCATAAGATTGATATAACAAATCAAGTCCATTAGAATTATCCCAAAAGATGGAGCAATTTTTTCTCTCCGGGAGACTGAGATTTATCAATATTGATTTGTTTATAATTAACCTTGAATCTATACTATATGTATGGATCAGATTGATATAAAGAAACAGTCGGAAGAGATTGGAATCGATGTTCAGGCTCTCCTGTCTTTGTATAATCTCTTTACCGATCAGACAGAAACTGATATGAATCAGCTCAAGGTTCTCATCTCTGAAAAAAATGCGAAAGAGGTCAAAGATATAGCGCACCATATAAAGGGCGCCTGCCTCAATCTTGAACTACTCTCTATGGTTGAACAGGCCAAAGAGATGGAAAAACTCGCTATCAGTGAAGACTGGGAGACCCTGCTCTCGGTTCACAGCCTTTTCAGTAGTGACCTGTTTGTTTTAAAAGAGATGCTGAGTAGAGTGGAGCATGAGTGATCAACCCTTAAAAATCCTTATCGTCGACAATCATCCTCTTTTTCTTGAATCTATTTCAAGTATTCTCTCTGGACCAGGTTATGACGTGAAGACTGCGGGAGGCGGATTAGAGGCCATTGATCTTATGGACTCGTTTATTCCCCATATCTTTTTTGTCGATTTAATTATGCCCTATATTGATGGTGAAAAACTCAGCCGCTATATCCGTGCCCAAAAGGAATACTGCGATTCCTATATTGTGATCCTTTCGGGGATTGCCAAAGAATCCGATAAAATAGAGATCCCCAGTGTTGCAGACGCTTTTATCGCCAAGGGCCCGATGAAACATATGGCCGGACACATTTTTGATGTCATTGACCGGTATCGCAATAAAAAAAGGGACATCAATTTTGAGAATTTTCTGGGACTGAATGAAATAGAACCCAGGCACATAACGAAGGAATTATTATTTTCTTTAAGGCATCTGGAAGTGCTTCTCCACAACATGCAGGAAGGAGTTATAGAAATCGCAGTCGATAATCGTATGGTCTATATCAATCCTGCAGCAATCAGTATCCTGGAATCCAATGAGATGGATTTACTCTCAAAGGATTTTCTTTCAATTTTTTCAACTGGGGATAGAGAAAAAATCTCCCGGATTATTGCCGATTTTGATTCGGGTAAAGAGATTTGCGATGAGATTGTAGAAATCAATAAGCATTTTTTACAGATCAATATTGTCAGAGTGGCAGAGGGTGATGTTGAAGCAAAAATAATTCTATTGAATAATGTAACGCGATTCAAGGAAAAAGAAGCCTGGCTGCAGAAGACTCTGGAGGAAAAGGAGATGCTGATCCGGGAGATACATCACCGGGTGAAAAATAATCTCAACATCATTTCCGGATTAATTGGTATACAGAGTTCAATGGTCAATGATGAAAATCTGAAAGCTATGCTGCTGGAGATACAACCTCGTCTGCAGTCTATTTCTCTGGTTCACAATAAATTGTACAATACAGAGGATTTTATCAATATTTCTCTAAATACGTATCTGTCCGAACTGGCTTCTCTTCTTATTGAAATGATGAGCAGTCCCGAATTCACCATAAGACTGGAGATCGATGTTCCGGAAATAACATTGAGCACAGATAAAATTGTTGCTCTGGGACTTATCTGTACAGAGATCATTACCAATGCCGTAAAATACGGGTTTTACAAAGATAATCCCGAGGAAAATACACTGCGGATCCATTTCGAAAAAGGAGAGATGAACAAACTATCGATCTCCAACAACGGCAGGCCGTTTCCCGAAAACCTGGATATTAAAAAGAGTAAGAAACTGGGATTTCAGGTTATAACACTTCTTACAGATCAGATCGAAGGAAGGCTGGAAATGGATCTCAGTGAGGGAACCGCGATTATTATTGTTTTTCCCTGAACTGAAGGCGTCCGATAACATATGCGGTTATACCCGATAATATCTGCCCGATCATTAATCCTGATATCAGTCCCGTAAAACCTCCATTTATATGGCCCAGCAATGCCCCGGGTATGAGCAGGAAAAGAGAACATGATAAATTCAGAATAAATGACCATAGGGGTTTTCCAATGGCATTGAGACCTATGGCGGTCCAGGAAAACAGCATCATTCCAGGATATCCGGCAAAAATTATTCTCAAGTAGAGAACCGTGTAGTTGAGAACGTCACGGTCGTCTGTAAATATTTTCCCCGCTATAGATGCGATGGGCCAGAATATGATAAAAACCGCAATTCCGTAGATAAAGGCCATCTTTACAATTGCTTTTCGGGTTTTTTCTACGCGGCCCCATTTTTCACTGCCCCAGTTCTGCCCGATAACTGTCAGAACAGCCAGATTCACAGCCCAGGCCACTATCATGGGAAAACTTTCTATACGGCTTCCCACGGCCAGAGCGGCCACACCCACAGTACCTGCAGACAGGGCGGCCAGTCCCGTGAGAACACCCCTTATAGCCGGAGGGAGCAGTTGAGTCAGAACTGACGGTACACCGACATGGAGAATCTTCTTCCACGTAGATAGGACATTCACCAGCTTCGGGCGGCTCAAGTCGAGCAGTCCGGATTTATAATTAAAGAAGAGTGTAAAAAACATGCCGCAGGTTCGGGCAATAACAGTGGCGAGAGAAGCTCCTTTAATCCCCATTTCCGGAAATATCCCGATTCCGAAAATA
>JAEINM010000149.1 GCA_016342385.1 Spirochaetaceae bacterium
ATCTATCAGCTCCAAAGGGGCTGAACTGAAGAGTCTCATTGAAAAGAAGTCCGGTGTGGATTATATCTGGAGAGGAGATCCCTCGTGGTGGAGTGGAACAGCCCCCCTACTCTTCCCTATCGTTGGCGGTCTGAAAAATAAAGAGTATATCTATAAAGGGGAAAAATATTCACTTCCCAATCATGGATTTGCCAGGCAGTCGGATTTCTCCGGCATAAAAACCAGCTCGTCTAAAGCTGTATTTACTCTCACAAGCAGCGATGAAACAAGGCTGATATACCCCTTTCATTTTACCTTGCACGTTACCTTCTCTCTGGAAATATCGGGTTTGGCAGTTCAGTACGATGTAATCAATAATGATTCTGGTTCAATGTTTTTTTCCATAGGATCTCACCCGGCTTTTAATCTTCCATTCGCGGGAGGTTATCTGGAAAACTACTATATTCACTTCTCTGAAGAAGAGGATATGCAGCGGTATTTTTTTGAAGAGGGTCTGTACAGAAATGAAACGGCTCCCATACTGTCCAACTGCAGACAAATCTCACTAAACAGCAGGATTTTTAATAAGGGCCCATTAATTTTCAAAGCTCCTAAGTCCCGGGAAATACATATAATGAATAGTAAAAATTCAAAAGAGATTATTGTGTCCACCGGCCCCCTGCCCTATCTCGCCATATGGTCCAAACCCGGAAGGGCTCCCTTTTTGTGCATTGAGCCGTGGTACGGATTACCTGACAGGACTGATTCAGACCAGATATTTGAAAATAAAGAGGGGATTATCAGACTGGATAGGGGGAAGAGTTTTTCCACCACTTACAGGATTGAAATTGCGGGAAATATTATTAATAATAACCAACTATAGCACTTATAGGTATAGTCCTTTAATAGTCTCAAATGGGATAAATTTGTTCATACCCTGAAGGTATCCCATTATAATCTTACCATCGATTTCAAGCCAGGCATGGGCTTCCATGGGAGCCTTTTGGATAATGCGGCGCATTCCAATTTGAAGAGTGACATCAAAACCCTGTTTCCGGAATATAATAAATCCTGTTAATGCCCGGAGAAGACAAGTAGAGGAGGATGTGAGAGCATCACCACAATGTTCAATAATCCAGCTGATACGCTCTGGTTCCGGACTTTTTACAGAATGTGTGACTTTGGGAGACCACAATTTTATCTGTTCCAAAACCTCTTTAAATACCTTTCTTTTCATAAGAAAGCGGATCCGGATAAGCCAGAAAAGAGTCAGAATGACTAATTTAAATTCAACATGAGGAAAAAAGAAAACCTTTATAATCTTCTTATGAAACCTTTTCAACAATACCGGTGTCCTTCATCTGCTTTAATAGTTTTGTAACATCAGCCTCACAGGTAAACCGGTCAATATCAAATGCATCTAAAATAGCCTGACAAATATCATTAAAAGAGACAACTGATTCACCAATTGTTTTCCATATAAGTGTGCCAACTTCATTCAATGAATAGTATTCCCCTTTGGCAACATCCATTAGCACTATTTCTCCATCCAATTCAGTAGAAATCACATCTTCTCGTATTTTAAATTTTTCATTTAATTCCATATGATCAATGATTATATATATAAACAGTAAAAGTCAATATGATATTTACTAAATCATTGAACACATCTAAACTGATATCTATGAAACAACAATTACAGCAGTTACAACCAGAAGAAAAGCTGCTTCTTACAATTATAAAAAAGAATTATTCTCAAGCAAAAAAACTGATTGAAGTTAATGATATAGACTGGCAGATTTTTATCGGTCTCGTGAATGAGCATAGGATTTCATCGATTATGTACACATGCATAATTAATAACCTATCAGAAGTATGTCCCCAAAAGTTTCTAACAATCTGTAAAATTAATGTCCTACAGAGAATTGCAGAGAATAAGTATCGTCAAAGGGAATTAAAAACACTTGGAAAGCTGTTTGAGGAAAGGAATATTCCGATGATGGCCTTAAAGGGGTTTACCCTTGATCCAGAACTTACTTTATTACGGGAATTTTACGACATTGATGTGCTTATACCGGAAAATATGATTATCTCGGTTATTGATTATTTGACAGAGAAGGGATATTCCTACCAAGGTAGTTTCATGATTTCTATAAAAGAGAAAAATGATATATATGGGCAGTTAAAATGGAATAACCAATACCAGTATAAGTGTCCTTCCTCTCCTTTTGTTATTGAAATACATACCAACCTTTTTGAACGGGACCGCATCCGACTGGAGAATCTAACTTTTCTACTCGATCAGGTAGATCTCTTTTGGGAGAGAAAGAGATGGGATGATAATTTTTTATGCTATTTCCCTTGCCATGAAGCTTCTTTAGCCCTACTTTGTCTTCATACATCTTTAAAACGCTCTCCAGCAGAAAATAAGATGTTATTGCGCCATTCATTAGATATGGAAATTCTTGTCAAAAACGGTATTGACAAGAATTATTTCCTTTCACTCTGCAGAACCTGGAGAATTTCTTATCATATTTGTTTTGCCTTTAAGCTCCATGAGATGATTATGGAAACTTCCTATGAATCTTTTTATACTCCTTTGTTATATGAATTGAACAAGAGAGAAAGACTATTGATGAAAACCCATCTATCCTGTGTTAAAGATCTTCATAGCAGTTCTTCGTGGGGGATTTTCCGCTATCGTCTCTTAATGCCTTTTGTCATAGGAGGAGGTATCAAAAAAAGTATTATCTGGTATTTAGAATGTATCTTTCCCACACGGGTTAAACAGGAATTTGATTTCGGTATAAAAAGAGAATCACCATTTATCTTTTTAACCTACCTGATTAATCCCCCCCGCTGGATCTGGAGAAAAGTTATCAAGCCCTTAATTAACGGTAATTCTTAGCCTGCATATTAAAGAGATTATAATATTGTCCCTTTAAATCATACAATTCCTCATGGGTTCCCTGTTCAATAATTGATCCTTCATCCATGACACAAATCCGATCCGCCATACGAACAGTGGCCATACGATGGCTTATAAGAAGAGCGGATTTTTTGTGAAGTATACTTTTAAACCGTTCAAAAACTTCATATTCAGCTTTGGGGTCCAAGGCGCTAGTAGGTTCATCCAAGATAATGAGCGGGGAATCCTTATAGAAGGCCCGGGCCATGGCAACTTTCTGCCACTGTCCACCGGAGAGTTCCTGCCCCTTTTCAAAAAGAACACCCAGAAGGGTATTATAACCGTGTGGCAGTGATTGAACCAATTCATCGGCTCCGGCCATACTAACGGCAGAATCTAAAGTATCCTGATTAAAAGGGCGATTTATATCTCCAAATCTTATGTTTTCTTCCAAGGTGAGATTATATTGTATAAAATCCTGAAAAATTACACCGACATTGTTCCTTAAGTCATTTAAATTAATCCTTTTAATATCCTGACCATCGAAAGAAACAAGCCCTTCATCCACATCATATAATCGACAGAGCAATTTAACCAGGGTTGTTTTACCACAGCCGTTTAGTCCGACAAGAGCCACAACTTCTCCCTCATTAATAGTCAGACTTAATTTATTAATAATTTTCCGCTCCGTACCGGGGTATGTCAAAGAAACCTTATCAAAGACGATCTGACCACGCGCAGGTTGTTTCAGGCTTAAAGGATTTTCAGGAGTTTTAATTACAGGTTCATTGTCCAGGAAAGCGTAGAGATTTTGTAAAAAAAGGTTATGACTGTACAAAGAGGCAAATCCGTTAAGGAAACCTTTTAGATATGCCTGACCCCGTTGAAAAGCCTGATAAAACATAACAAATTCACCCACTGAAACATTACCGGTGATAACATCACGTGCCACCCAGGCATAGGCCGCAAAAATTAGGAAAACCATAAACAGATTACTCAAGGAAGTGACAATAACCATACGTACATCCAGATCATGACGGATTTTACGTAAGTCCTTCCGTATTAAATTAAAGCGATTAATGACTGTCCCGGCTAAATGAAAAAGGCGTACCTCTTTGGCATAATTCCGTTCCAAAACCATATACTGATAGTAAAAAGAGGTTCTTTCCTTTTCCGTGCATTGTCTTTCATTAAGATACTCACGGGTTGAGAAAAACATACGGTTAATCAACCCTGGAAGAGATGCAAACAAAAGTACAACAATGATAAGGGGATGAAAACGGAAAATTATCCATAGGACACCTCCAAGAGAGACCAGATTCTGTACTATGGAAGAAAGGGAATTAACGATCTGCCCCGGTCTATGGGTTGCTTGTTCCTGGGCTCTATGAAGAGAGTCCAGACTCTGGGCATTCTCAAAGAACTGATAATCCACCTTACTGGCCTTATCCAATAGTATACCTGTCATATAATCGGAAACAAGGCGCCCCTGCTCCCGGTTTCCCCACTTACCCAGAGAACTGAAGGTCTGGGATAGAAAAGTGACCACTCCTGTAAAGATAATAATCATCAGAATAAATGGATAATTCCCCTGCCCGTTAGCGGCCTGTGTTACTCCGTCTATCATGTATTTTAACAGAAGGAGGAGCAGAACAGGGAATACACCCTGTAAAAACTGAATAATCAAATTAAAAATCATCCAGAAATGTGAACCTTCCCAGACAAATTTTATGGCCCGACCGATATTGAATGTGGTATAAAAGATCTGTTTTAGCTTATGCTTTATTTTGCTCAAGATGATTTTCCTTTCTGTAATTATATGGTGCCTTTATCTTTCCCTGACACCAAAGGCTATATGTAGCCAGGGACCACACATCCATTAACTTAGAATCATCTTTATCTTTTATATAGGTATTTTTAACCTTGTCTGCCTCTTCTTTCACGACAATTGGATCGTCAGGAGAAATGGCATCGATACTGTTCTCTATTAAATCATTACAGAAATGCCTGAATCCATATACCGATTGATGACTCAAATCCCCTTTATCACCTCTAAGTCTGACTTTATCAGGTAATTTACCTTCCATAGCCTTTATTAGATGATAACGCGTATAACCATCCTTTAATTTATAGCGAGATGGTATGGAAATACAATATTCCGCTAGTTCATGACAAAAGAATGGATGTCGCACTTCAAGTCCATGATAAGATGAAATCCTGTCTATTTGTTCTAGAACATAGCTGTTTCCTGAATTGATTATACCACTATAATGTAGCCAATTATCATTTACGGGGAAATTATTTATATTTGAACTATAATGCCTTTCTTTCTTTTTTTCTATAAAATGATATTTTTTGATTAAGTCTTTTCTGATTATTGAATAATCTTCTTCTACAGTTGTCTTAGGTTCATAATCCCAAAGATGAGATATTAATTTCTTCCTGGAAACATGTGTTACTTTATGAATATTTTGTATGTCCTTTATTAATTGTAAATATCTTCTATTATTCATTGTGTTTTTTAAAAGAGGTAAAGCATATCTACTATAAGAATTTGCCCTGGAATAATAATATATGCCAGAACCGAACCTGGTAGAGATTGAATCTGCCTCATAAAAAAAACGTGACCAATTTCCACTTTGAGCCAATTGAACAAGATAGTCATAACCATGAGACAGGATTCCATCACCATCTTCTCCGTCAAGAAAGACATTTATGCCTTGTTTCTTGACGGATTGATATAACATTCTTTGAAGATAGTAATTCCCACCGTAAAAAGGACCTTCATTCAGCCAAAGCATCTCTTCTATATCAACCATAGGACTTTCTGTATCACTGTAAATCCAATGAGGTATAACATTACCTTCCTCTATGATTGAATCAATCCACTCCTTTTCATCGGACTTTGAAGCATTATGAAAAAGACAGGAAAATGTATGTAATGGTCCAAGATTATTATTTTCATTATGATTCCTTGCCAAACAGGTAATTGATGAAGAATCCAAACCACCACTTAAAGCCGTTCCAACCCCAGTGACTGAGCGCATACGATGATGAATACTTTTATCCAGCAATTCAAAAAGCCTTTCATAGTATTCACTTTCAGTTTTGTAATGAGTTGTTTTTCCCGGTGTTAATTCCCAGTATTTGAACTGTCTGATCCCTTTTTGTGAGATAACCATTCCATGAGCAGGAGGTAATTTTTTAATATTTTTATATATAGTATCGCTTGACTCATTAACCAGAAGATCTGGTATAAAACTCAGGGCTAAATATTCATCATTAATAATACTATATTCCTGATTGATTGAAGCAATTGCTTTTGCTTCAGATGCAAAAAGAAAGGAACCTTTTGTATCAGAATATACAAAGGGTTTGACCCCAAATCGATCTCTTCCACAAAAAAGCTTCTCTCCATCCCAAATAGCAAAAGAAAAATCACCGGATAATTTTTCCAGACATTTTATATCCCATTTCATATAGGAATGTATGAGAATCTCATGATCGGAAACAATATTGTTTACATGTGCTTGTATATTTAGGGATTTAAGCAAATCATCTCGATTATCGAGCCTTCCATCTAATACAGCTGTACATGTACCTAAGGAAAAAGGTGATAACACATGCTTTTCTTCCAGAGTCGTAGGGAAAGAGCCCAAACCCAGAATGGCAGGTCCCAAGGCCTTTACTGAAGGTTTATTTAAACTTCTGTGCTCTATAGTATCCAGCATCTCTTCTACGATATGTACTGGAATTTTATTATTCAGTGAAAAGCTACCAGCTATACCACTCATATAACATTTTCTCTACAAATTTCATCTCGTAATTCATCAACAATATTAACTGAACTATTTAATTTTTCCAAAGAACGAGGGCGGATTAATTTATAGATTATCCCCTTGTCTGCAAGATAAGCGATTTCATCTATCAGACGTTTTTTTCCCAGTATAGGAATCATCTGCCCGTTAAACATGGCTCCATACCAATGGGGTATTAAATATATTAATGCTTCTTTTTTACTCAATTTAATCAATTTTGGTTCATCTATATCTTCATATTCCAAAAGAACAGCACAATTCAAAGAGTCTTCTGAATCAAGAAAATCATCTTTTAAACTAAGAATACGTTTATCATATACTACATTCTCACCTAATGCAGGTAAATCATCATCATTTTCACCTAAATGTTCCGCCGAATCAAGCCATAACTTCATACTTGGAAAACCTGATTGGACAACTGGTAACTTCGTATTTGAACACAAAGCCAATAAGTCATCACTTACTAGTGAATAACCATTCTTCAGCATTGCGGCGGCCATTGTCGATTTACCCCCCCCCTTCATTGCCATGAAAGCTATAGCGCCCTTACCATCAATCTTACTAACCACACTGGAATGATAAACATAATGGCTTTTTCTCTGGTACATCAAGACTCCAAGGACAGGACCAATGAGAACAGATCTGATTAAACCATTACGAGGGGGTGATGTATTAGCTTTTATAGTGACAGCATGACCGTTTTCAACAAGAAAAGTACCTATCTCTCTCCAATAAAGAAGTACACCCTCTGGATGGGAAGTGATTACCATAGCAGCAGTTTTGTCAAGATCCGGAGGTAATTCAATATTACCATATCTATATAAAATATCATTCGACTCAGATTCTTCAATTTTCAAAAAATCATTTATTTCAACTTCAGAAGAAAAAGTCATTCCAAAAGCCTTATAAAAATACACTAATTCTTCTCCGAGATATCTTGAATAAAAGAGTTCAATATGAATTGAATTACATTCCTTTCAATTACGATGTAGCTAAAGGATTTTGAGCGAAAGGATGTGTTGCTGAATCATCATCACAGAAGAGATCAAGTCTAAGAAAGTCATTCCAACCAAACCCACCTGTACCTTTTGTTAATTCCATAACCTCACCAAGATTAGTCATCTCGGGAGTACTGTACTCTTTTTTCATGTAGTACCTCCAATTATAATGTTCTTTTTTAAATTTCAACCCTTTTATCCAAGATATAAAACCCTAAATTCATATTGAAACAAATATAGCACAGACAATTCAATAATTGAATCACGTATTTTTTGTATTTTTTCCGTATATAAATAACATAAATTCTAAAAAATTCTAAACACTGTAGTACTTGAGTATTACAAAAAAGCTCTCCAGTATTAGTTAATGAAAATTTTAGTTTGATTATCAACAATTCCTTCGATAATGGCTTTTTACCAGATAATTATTGATCACTTCCGTTTTAATATGCTCCAGTTTTAATTCTACCGGACTTTCTGCAAAAAGAGAAATCCCCGAGCCTAAGAGAACGGGTAGTCTGGTGATAAAAAATTCATCAATCAAATGTAATTCTAAGAAGCTCTGAATAGTTTTCCCGCCATCGATATATAGAGTTTTCAACCCGTTTCTGTTTAACGACTCAATCAGCAACTTCAGGTCACCCTGCACTATTTCAGCTTTACATGCATAACCCGAAGGAAGAGACTTCATGGAGCGGCTGAGAACAAAAACAGGTTTACTATAGGGCCATTCATTAAAAGAAAGAACTGTTTCAAAGGTGTTTCGACCCATAATTATGGCGTCAACTCCTTCCATAAACTCATTAAATCCAAAATCGCTATTATGGGGATTGGGAATTTCCCTCAGCCAGTCAATAGAGCCATCTTTACGGGCAATATATCCATCGAGACTAGTAGCGATATACACAATATTTGACATCCCCCTCCCCCCCGAATCGA
>JAEINM010000150.1 GCA_016342385.1 Spirochaetaceae bacterium
CCCAGCATGTATTCTCCTATAATCGTTCGGTTCATCTTTTCCTTCCTGTCACATATCGTGATTTCCCCCTCATATAATACGGCTATCTGATCGGAAAGCGCTAGAATCTCATCTATATCAGAAGAGATAAGCAGGATAGAAGTTCCTTTTAAAGCTGTCAGGTTTAACTCCTCATGAAGCCGGTTTCTGCTGCTGAAGTCGAGACCCCAGCTGGGTTCACAAATAATTATAAGGTCGGGATTCTCCCGTAGTTCCCGGGAAAGGATCACTTTCTGAATATTCCCTCCCGAGAGATGTTTTACCTGCTGGTCAGGCTCCCCGTCAATTCTATCGGCGTACTGGATAGTTTCTGCCCATTTATTTATGGATGCCGGTGCCAGTATGCCCATTTTATGCATTCTTTTATAATTGAGCAGAATCAGATTTTCAGCAATTGTCGAATCAGTACTGGCTCCCCGTTTCAATCTATCGGCAGGAACATAGGATATTCCCCTCGCTCTCAGTTTTGACGGTCCTTCGGTGCTTACATCGGCCCCATTGAAAGTTAATTGCCCTTTATGAGGATGACGCATACCGGAAATGATATCCTCCAGCAGTTCAAGGCCATTCTCACGGATCCCCGCAATACCGAGGATTTCACCCCGGTGAATATGTAGATCAATATTTTCAAGGTACTCACTGTCAGATTTTCTGTATGACAGATTTTTAATAGAATAGAGGAGATTCATTTTACGGGATGGTATGTTGTTTCTATAGGGATAATTAATTTCTCCAGATTTACCGATCATTTTCAGGGCTACCAGTTCCGGTGTTAATTCCTGTGAGGATTTCTGGAGAATCACTTTCCCTTTCCTCATGACAGCTATTGAATCTGCTGTCTGAAAGACTTCATTCAGTTTATGTGAGATAAAAAGAATAATTTTATTCTCTTTCTTTAATCGGAAAATTGTCTCCATAAGCTTGCTGATCTGATGGTCTGACAGGCTGGCGGTCGGCTCATCAAAAATAAGAATTGATTTTCCCGTATAGAGAAGATGGAGTAATTCCATCCTCTGTATCTGAGCTGAGTTCAGATCAGAACAGAGTTTGTTCAGGGCAAGAGGTAAGCCGAACTTTCTTTGTATAGCTATTATATCCTGTTCTGCTTTTTTTAAATCCGTGAAAATCCCGTATTTAAGAGGCTCATAACCGAGGATGATGTTCTCTATGACTTTCAGGGAGCCCGCACCTGCCGGGTGCTGGTGAATCATACCGATTCCCGCCTGAGAAGATTCTTCAGGATTTCCAGGTTTAACAGTTCTCCCATCAATAGAAAATGCCCCCCTATCTAAAGGGACAATTCCACAGAGAATGTTCATCAGGGTTGATTTCCCGGCACCATTTTCACCGACGATTGCCAGAATCATACCCGATTCTGCCGTGAGTTCTACATCTCTGCAGGCATCTATCCCCGTGTCTGTAAAATGTTTCGATATATGTGAAATCTTCAGCATCTGAGATTGAGTCAGTTTTCTATTCCTGGCTGTCTACGGGAAGTTTAATTTTTCCCGACCTCATATCTTTTAGGAGAATATTCATCTTTTCTCTGACTGAGACAGGGACATAACGCTCGTAATTTGCATCATCATCAATAAAATCGACATAACCTTCATTCACTCCAGCAGATATAGATGTTCCTCTTTCCAGAGTCCCTTCAATCGCCTTTTTCACCATCTCTTCTGCCGCTTTGTCCTCTCTGATCACTCCTGAACCGATGACGACACCCGGTTCAATGGCATAGCCGTTAGAATCGTACCATAAGACAAACTTGTTCGCATTTTTCGCTGCTGTCAATACTCCCTGATTGGCACCACCGGCAATTGTCAGAATAATATCGGTTCCATTGGAATACATATCTGAAGCCAGTTCTGCCGCCTTTGAAGCATCATACCAGTTCCCGATAATCCTGAAATCCAGATCGATATTGCTGTTGATGTTTTTAAAGCCCATTTCAAAACCCGGTCTTATAAAATTGTTCATTTCCGGATATTCCTGTCCGGCGATTAATCCTATCTTCACGGCACTGCTGCCGTTTTTTATTCGGCTCTCAGTAAGATATCCTGCAAAATTGCCAAGGAGAAAAGCCAGTTCCTTGTGGTTGAAGAAAAATGTCGAAATCTGATCATCTTTCTTTCCGCTTCCCTCGAGGTTGAGGAAATCCTGCTGGGGATAGTATTCCTGTATTTTCCGGCAGATTTCCGGCATGGAGGGATTCGAAGTTACAATCAGGTCAAAGCTCTTTTCTGCTGCCAGCGCGGTAACTTTTTCAGCCCATTCGGCCTGATTAAAACCTCCTTCAATGGTTTTGACCGATGCTCCCTGCTGTACCGCAGCGGCTCTGACCCCTTTATCCATCATCTCGTAAGTGGGACTTCCTGCGAGAACTCCGGGAACAAAAACCGCAATGGAAAATGATCTCTTTTCCTCTTTGTTCTGTTTTTCACGGCATCCCGTAAATAGGAGGATAGTTAATATCGTCATAAACGTTAGTACAATTCCAGATATGGATATTTTTTTTATCATTTTTTCTTCCTTTCAGGACTGAACCTGTAAACTCTATATGAGATCTTACCAAATATGATTTTCTTTAACAATCACAATTCCCGACATCGATGTGACATTGACCATATTTTAAACGCTATGATATCCTACCCTTAAATATATCTTTAAGATAAGGGAGACAAATGAGCTTCTCAAAGCCTACTTCTCTGGGGATCATAGCTTGCCCCGGAGGTGAGAATTTTGCCGATTCTATTATAGCCCATCTAAAGACTATCTATTCCAGAAGATTTGAAAAAAAAGCATCGGGAATAGCTAAGCTTTATGGCCTGGATAAGGAGAATGCGGTAAGACAGCTAAACCTGTCAAATGACTTGAACAGTCATAGGGTTAAGACTATTGGAGATGGGAAGTCCTACAGGATTCCGTCATTTAAAATTCCATGCAAATTTACCAGATTTGCCAATGGAGAATTTAAAACTGAATTGTTGAATTCAGTGCGCGGTAAAGATATTTTTATTGTTCAGGACGTGGAAAATCGAGCTGTGCTGCCTTTTTCCGGTTCTGATAAAGGACACGTCTGTTCTGTAAATGATCATATCTTTACTCTCTTTGTGACAATCGATGCCGCTATCCAGTGTGGAGCCAGAAGGGTTTCCCTGGTGCTCCCGGCCTATCCTTATGCCAGACAGCATAAGAAAAAAGGGAGGGAAGGGCTGACGGCTTCCAGTCTCGGGCGCATATTCGAGAATATGGGCATCGATCGGATTATCACACTGGACCTGCACTCAAAAGAGGTCGAACATACTTTTGCTTCTCTCCATCTGGAGAATATGCATGCATCCTATCAGATCCTCCGTAAACTGAATGCCTATTTTAATCTGAATTCCGAAGATCTGGTTATTGTTTCTCCCGACACCGGCGCAATTGACAGAAACAAGTATTTTGCCAATTCCCTGCAGAAACCTTTAGCACTGCTTTATAAGGAAAGGGATTATTCTAAAGTGACGACAAGTGCAAAAGATTCCAATATCATTTCTGCCAGATTACTGGGGGATGTTAAAGGAAAGACTGTGTTCATTGCTGATGATATGCTTGGAACAGGGGGGACTTTGATTAAGGCAATGAAGTTAATTAAGGAAATGGGTGCTTTAAAAATTGTCTGTGCGATCTCACTTCCCCTATTCACGGGAAACGCTATCGAGCATTTTGATAAAGCTTACAATGAGGGATTGTTTGATTATATTATTGGAACAAATGCTGTAGCAGCCCCGGAAGAACTGAGCAAGCGCTCCTGGTATCTCAATGCGAATGTCTCTAATTTATTTGCCAGGGTAATATCGCGGCTCCATCACAACAGGTCATTATCTCCCTTGCTCGACAATAACAAAATGATTCAGCGGATGCTGTCAAGCGGAAGGAGCTGATTTGATACTGGCTGTCGATATAGGCACTTCTTCTATAAAGGGTGCTATTATTTCACCTGAGGGATACGCTTTTGCTTATCATAAAGTGCATCTTTTTCCTTTTCACAGTAAATATCCCGGTGAAGGTTATGCCGGGAGCTGGAAATCAGGTTTTATCGAAATCGTCTCAATTTTACTGAGGAAAGATATATCGGCAGTTGTTATCAGTGGCAATGGACCTACAATTGTTCCTGTCGGCAAGGATGGCGAGCTAATCCATGAACCGCTTATGTGGATGGGAAAAGAAAATGTTCCCCTAGATGATACGGACTCTTTTTATCTGCCTAAGGTAAAATGGCTCAAAGACAATAATCCTCAATTGTATGAAAATACGAAATATTTTTTGACAACATCATCCTATCTGACATGGCTTCTGACCGGAGAATCCTCGGTTGTTACGGCTCATAAAGGTTTTAGCCGGTATATTTGGGGGAGGGAAGGTTTTTCTTCTTATGGACTGGATGCCGCTAAATTTCCTCTTCTGGTCAATATGGGAGACTCTATCGGGGTCGTGAGTTCTGCTGGTGCAGATTTTTCAGGCCTGGCAAAGGGCATTCCTGTTGTAGCTGCCGGTGTCGATTTTATGGTTTCTCTTATTGGAACAGGAGTTATTAAACCGGGGCGGACCTGTGACAGGGCGGGGACTTCAGAGGGGATCAATTTCTGCTCTGACAGAATTGTTCCCGATAAAAGATTGAGAACTCTGCCTCATGCTGTAGAGGGGTATTATAATGTGTCGGGTATTTTGTCCTCAACAGGCAGTCTCTTTGAGTGGTATCGGCGCATCACCGGTCAGGAGAATTATGATTATCTGGAAACCCTTTCTGCCATAAATAAGGTCCCGGTGGGAAGCGGCACTCCCATGTTCTTTCCCGGATTGAAAGACGGTGGACTCTGGGAGTTTTCCAATGGGATGGCAGTCGGTCTTGAGGCTTACCAGGGAAGGAATGAACTGGGGCGTTCTGTAATGGAATCCATCGGTTTTGCTGTACGCCGCGCCATTGAGCTCTTTGAGGAAAATTCCTGTACAATTGAAGAGCTCCGTGTGTCGGGGGGGCAGGGGAAGAATGTTATATGGAACCAGATGAAAGCGAATATTACGGGCTGTTCCATAGTCGTTCCCGAAGTAGAGGATGCCGAACTTCTCGGTGGAGCCTGTCTGGCTTCGGCGGCACTGGGGCGATATTCCGGTTTTGTCGAGGCATCAGAAGATCTGGTTCGCGTAAAAAAAGTGTTTTATCCCGAAGAAAAAGCGTGTAGTCTCTATGATGAGGCGTATCAACATTATAAAAAAGTCTCTGTAGAGGCAAAAAACTTTCTCAATAGATTGGCTGAATTAAATATAAATTTTTAATTTCTATTTTATTGAATTTCAGTTGACAAAGAAAATGTGATTTGCTAATCTACCTGAGCGTTGAGGCATGCCTCTGTAGCTCAGTGGTAGAGCACCTCCATGGTAAGGAGGGGGTCACCGGTTCAAATCCGGTCGGAGGCTCTTTGTTGTAAGCAAGCGGGAATGTTCTAATTCCATTTTTATATTAGGAGAAGTCATGGCTAAGAAAAAAGGTGGCGTAGAGCTGATAGCGCTGCAATGTGCTGACTGTAAAAGAAAAAATTATACATCACAGAAGAACAGAAGAAATGTTCAGGGTAAACTTGAGCTCAAGAAATACTGTAAATGGTGTAAGACTAGTACAGTTCACAAAGAAACGAAAATTAAATAGTAATTAACGTACAGGCCAATAGCTCCAACTGGCAGAGCGCCGGTCTCCAAAACCGGATGTTGCAGGTTCGAATCCTGCTTGGCCTGTATTTTTTATATCTTTGGGAGTAGCTTATGGGAAAAATCTGGTCTTTTTTATCAGAAAGTTATGGTGAATTGAGAAAAGTTGTGTGGCCAAGTTGGGAATCTGTTGTTGCGTCGGTAAAGGTCGTGCTTGTTTCAACTGTTATGTTTGCTGTATTTTTCGGGTTGGTTGATTATTTATTGCTCAATGGATTATACTTATTTTTCTGATTATAAAATTTAAGGAAGAGTTATGGCTAAAGGCTGGTATGTTCTTCATACGTATTCCGGGCATGAGAACAAAATTGAAAAGTACATAAGGCTCTATATGGAGGACGGCACCCTGGGGGGTGCTGTTTTTGACGTAAAGGTCCCGTCTGAAGAAGTTATTGAAGTGAGAAACGGAAAGAAGAGGACTGTGAATAAGAAATTTCTTCCGGGATATATTCTGATAGAGATGGATCTGCCTGATCGGGGCTGGAAACCTGTTTGTACAACTATTCGCAGGATTCAGGGGGTTATGGGCTTTGTCGGGCAGGCGCCTGGTGCAAAACCCCAGCCAATATCTCCTGACGAGGCAAGGGCAATCCTGCAGAAGACAGGTGAGATTAAAACGGAAAAAACCTTTCATGTTAAACAGGAATTTGTTGTAGGTGAAGAAGTTCGTATTATGGACGGCCCCTTCGAATCTTTTTCCGGTAATATTGAAGAAGTTATGCAGGAAAAAGGGAAACTGAGGGTTGTTGTTGGGATTTTCGGAAGAAATACCCCTGTCGAAATTGATTTTACGCAAGTGGAAAGAGTTTAGCTCTTTTTTATATGGGAGTCCCGGCCAGGGGCGATATTACCAAATAGGAGAAAACAATGGCAAAGAAAAAGGTAACGGCTATGATTAAGCTGCAGGTGCCCGCTGGTAAGGCGACACCTGCTCCACCTGTAGGTCCTGCTTTAGGTCCTCACGGTGTCAGTGCTCCACAATTTGTGCAGCAGTTTAATGACCGTACAAAAAACATGGAACCGGGTTTAACTATTCCGGTTGTAATTTCTGTATTTAGTGACAGAAGTTTTAGTTTTATCACTAAAACACCTCCTGCAGCGGTTCTGATAAAGAAAGCTGCAAAACTTGCTAAGGGTTCGGCCGAGCCTCACAAGGTTAAAGTTGCCACTCTGACAAGAGCGCAGCTCAAGCCGATTGCAGAGCTGAAAATGCCTGACCTTAATGCAAATGACATCGAAGCGGCAATAAACATTATTGCCGGAACAGCCCGTTCTATGGGTGTGAAGGTGGAGGGCTGATATGAAGCATGGTAAAAAATACAGAGAATCTGCTTTAAAAGTAGACAGAGATAATCTCTATACTTATGAAGAGGCTTTGAGTCTTGTCAAAGAAGTCGCCTATGCAAAATTCGATGAGACTATCGAGATGGCTGTTAATTTGAATATCAAAAAGAGTCATACAGTTCGAGATACGGTTGTTCTCCCCAATCAGTTTTCCGGTGAAAAGAAAATTCTTGTTTTCGCCAAGGGGGATAAGGCGGCAGAAGCAGAAGCAGCAGGAGCGGCTTATGTGGGTGCAGAAGAACTTGTTGAAAAGATAAAAGGCGGATGGCTTGACTTTGATATCTGTGTGGCAACACCGGATATGATGAGAGAAGTCGGTAAGCTTGGTCCTGTTCTTGGTAGAAGAGGTCTTATGCCCAATCCTAAAACAAGGACTGTAACTATGGATGTTAAGGGTGCAATTGCGGAACTTCAGAAAGGTCGGGTCGAGTATCGTGCCGATAAAACTGGTGTTGTTCATATGCCTATCGGTAAAGTGTCAATGGAGCCCGCTCAGGTTAAAGAAAATATCGATGCTTTCATGTCTGATCTTGTCAAGAAGAGGCCTAGTGATGTTAAGGGAGACTTTATCAAAACAATCGCACTTTCTTCTACAATGGGGCCTGGCGTTAAAGTAATAGCTAAGGCTAACTAGATCAAAGGAGATAATGATGGCTGAAATGAAAATACAGCAGAGTAAAATAGACGCTGTAAAATCTCTTAAGGAAGCTTTTGGTGAAGCGAATGACTTTATCTTTGCTGATTTTAGAGGGATTACTGTTGAAAAAGTAACAGAGTTGAGGAGTCGACTCCGAGAGCACGATGCTGAACTTAAAGTTGTAAAAAATAATTATGCAAAAATTGCCTTTAGGGAGTTGGATAAACCTGCAGAGCTGGATGGTTTTCTTGTAGGTCCCACTGCCGTGACAATGATAAGGGGTGAAGCCGGTCAGGCCGCAAAGACTCTGGTCGAGTTTGAGAAAGAAACTCCTCTTCAGTTGAAAAGTGGTTTAATTGGCGGAGAATTGTACGATTTTGAAAAAATTGTAGCTTTCTCTAAGCTCCCGACAAAGAAAGAGCTCATTCAGATGCTTCTTTTTGCAATCAATGGTTCAACTACCAAGCTTGTTAGAACTCTACAGGCTCTTGCAGATAAGAAAGCTGAAGAAGGTGATGCGGTTCCGGCAGCAGAAGCGGCTCCGGCAGCAGAAGCGGCTCCGGCAGCAGAAGCGGCTCCGGCGGCAGAAGCAGCTCCGGCAGCAGAAGCAGCTCCGGCAGCAGAAACGGCTCCGGCGGCAGAAGCTGAAAAGGCATCAGAGTAATATACATAGACAAAACCCTACGGGGAAAAATATTAAATATTGCGGCGTTAGTCTTCTAACAGTGTTGTGTGCTATCGTCGTTTAATATTAAGGAGAAGATAATATGGCAGCACTTACTAATGACCAGATTCTGGAAGCAGTAGGAAACATGACAGTTCTTGAAATATCAGAACTTGTTAAGGCAATGGAAGAGAA
>JAEINM010000151.1 GCA_016342385.1 Spirochaetaceae bacterium
GGGTACAATCTCCCTTCGAGGTTTTTGTCTGTTCAGTTATAACTTTCAATAGTGTTGATTTTCCCGCCCCGTTGACACCGGTCAGGGCAATTTTATTGGTTCTCTCTATTGTTCCGGTAATACCGCTGAATACGGGAAGCAGGCTCTTATCAGCCAGTTCCCATGACTTGGCCAGATTATTCATGGAGACTACGATATCACCGCTTCTCTTGATGGGTTTGAAAGAAAATTTCATCACTTTAGGATCCGGCGGAATAACAACACGCTCAATTTTTTCTATGGTCTTTACTCTCGATTGTACCTGGGCGGCATGGGATGCTCTGGCGGCAAAGCGGGCGATAAACTCTTCATCTTTGGCCAGCATGGCATCCTGTTTCTTTTTCGAGGCAATCAGCTGTTCCCGGCGGATAACCCGTTCTCTCATATAGAACTCATAATCTCCACTGTACATGGTTATGGAACCTGCAGCTATTTCGATTGTTCTATGGCAGATCCTTGTCATAAACTCTCTGTCATGGCAGGTCATGACAAGAGATCCTTCAAAGTTTTTCAGCCACTCTTCCAGCCAGACAATAGTCTCCACATCGAGGTGGTTTGTCGGTTCATCGATAAGCAGAACATCGGGATTGAGAAGAAGTATTCTGGCCAGGGCAATTCTCATTTTCCATCCGCCACTGAAATTCTCAACAGGCTCATCCCATCTGTCCGAGCCGATACCCAGTCCGTTCAGTATTGTTTTAGCATCATTTTCCAGAGTGTAGCCGCCCTGTGTCTGATAGGCCATCTGCAGTTCCCCGTAGTGGTTCATCAGTTTCTCCATGGCTTCATCGTCCATGGGCTCACACATCTGATGTTCCAGTTCGGTCAGTTTTTCCCCGATTTCATAGATTTGACCAGCTCCGGCCAGGACTTCTGCCAGGGCACTGCGTCCCGACATCTCTCCCACATCCTGAGAGAAATAACCCACTGTTCTTCCCGGATCGACGGAGACTGTTCCCTCATCGGGAGTCTCTTCTCCGGAGATAATTCTGAATATGGAGGTTTTACCAGACCCATTGGGACCGACCAGACCGATTTTATCTTTAGGGCGAATGAGGAATGTTCCGTTCTGAAAGAGGACTCTTTCTCCATAGGCCAGTTTTATATTTGAGAGATTTACCATCTTGTTTCTATACCTTTGATTTAAATTACATTGACCATGATAGAAGATTTATAGAAAATAATCCCGGTATTTTCATCCATTTTTTAAATTTAAAGGTGTAAAAAAAATCTTGTTTTTTTAGGTTAATACCATCATCGTATATAGTGAAGAACAGGAGAGTCACTTATGGGAATCAAAAAAATCAGATTTTTCAGCATTTTAATCGCTTTGTTAATTTCAGGATTCGCCGCTACTAGTTTAATCGGTTATTATGTGGCTCGCGATTCAATGACAGATCAGATTGAAGAAACGACTCTTCCACTGACAAGTGATAATATTTATTCGGAAATTCAGAGAGATCTTCTCAATCCCATTTTTATCTCATCTCTTATGGCACAGGATACCTTTGTCCGGGACTGGACAATTGCCGGGGAAGTCGATGAGACGGCGATTATCCGCTATCTGGGGGAGATCCAGAAAAGATATGGGGCGGTTACCAGCTTTTTTGTCTCGGAAAAGACGAAGAATTACTATCACCCCGATGGAATCATTAAAAAAGTGAGCATAGATGATCCTCAGGACCTGTGGTATTTCCGGGTGCGGAATCTGAATGAAGACTATGAAGTCAATGTCGATACAGATACAGCAGACAAGAACTCCATTAACATATTTATCAATTACAGAGTTTATGACTATTCCCGCCGTTTTATCGGAGTGACGGGAGTGGGACTTGCTGTGAGCTCTGTCAAACAGATGATCAGCTCATACCAGACCCGTTATGGACGGGAGGTCTATTTTATAAACAGTGAGGGTTTTGTCACCCTTAACAGCTCAGATAATTCTATTCCCTATAATATCCGTCAGAAAGAGGGTATTAAACACATTGCCACTCAGATTCTCACCTCTCCCGGATACACGGGAACCTATGAGAAAAATGGAAGAACTGTTTTTCTCAATAGCAGGATTGTTCCCGAGTTTAACTGGTATCTCATTGTCGAGCAGCTTGAGGATGACGCAGGGAAAAGGATCCAGAAAACTCTTTTTATTAATATAGGGATCAGTCTTTTTATCTCATTAATTATTCTGTTTTTTGCCTTTCTGACAATTCGTGGATATCAGAGAAGACTGGAAGAGATGGCTTCTACTGATGAGCTGACAGGAGCCGCGAACCGTCAGGTTTTTGATATGATTTTTGATCAGATCCTCAAGACATCGAGACGGCGGAGGGAACCTATGTCCATCATTATTTGTGATCTCGATAATTTTAAAGCCATTAATGATGAATACGGCCATCAGGCTGGGGACTTTGCACTAAAAAGTTTTGCTGATACAGTGCGTGAGGAGAGCAGGAGTTCCGATGTCCTCTGCCGTTGGGGAGGCGATGAGTTTCTGCTGCTTCTGGCTGACTGCGATGTGCAACAGGCCCAGCTGGTTGCTGAGAAAATAAGAAATAAAGTGGAAAGTCATTCCATATCATACAAGAACAGGGAGATTCATCTGACAATCAGCATCGGTCTTTCCGAACTGGACAAAAGAGACGATAGTGATTCTCTTTTCAAAAGAGCCGATGATGCTCTGTATGTAGCGAAAGAGAAAGGTCGGAATAGAGTCGAAAAACTTTAAAAACTAATGGTGCTTTTAAGATTTTCTCTATATGCCTATTCTAATGGAGATCGGGAGTTCACATATGCTGACCAAATTTTTATCCGAAGAAGAGCGGAAGAACGGAGAGAGCCGGGTCTATAAATTCCAGGCACTTAATGGAATGGGTTTTAATTTTATGGGCGAAACTCCAGTCTATCTTCTGGCCATCCATTTCGGTGCTTCAAACATTGAACTGGGGTATATCTCATCTGTCATTTTTCTCACAGGTTTTATTCTTGTCGGACTACCCAGGCTTCTGGCGGGAATGAATCTGATAAAAGTTCAGTCTACAGCCTGGTTTCTCCGGGGACTCTTTGTTCTGCTCTATCTGGTTCTCTTCTTCATGGAGGGGCGGCCAGCAGTTCTGCTGATTCTGATTGTCTACACTTTATTCTGCTCGGCCCGAATGGTGGGAGTTGTTATCTGGAATCCCCTGATAAAGATGGTTACGACTTCACAGAATAGGGGCGAGGTTCTGGCCCAGGGGAATATTGCCAATCAGAGTGCATCGGTTGTCTCGAAACTCATTAGTTTTATTATAACCTCCATTCAGTTCTTTTCCGGCGTGGCGGGGCTCCTTCTGCTGCAGGTTTTCGGCGTTCTTCTCAATACCTCTGCTGCCCTTCAGTTGAGGAGAGTCCCCTGCCGGGAGACTGTGGAATATCATAAAAGCCGCAACCTTTTTGTTATTTTTATAGAATCTCTAAAGGATGAGAAAAGGCGTTTCCCCCTTCTGTTAAAATGGGTGTCCATTGCCGTCATGGTCCTCAATGGTCTGACAATCGTATTCGTTCGTAAGGAAGCGGGATTCACTGCCAATTTTGTATTTCTCTACACCATGGTCATAGCCCTGGCCAATATTTTTTCAGGACTTTTCGCCAGAACATTTGCCGACAGGATCGGCAGCCGGCCTCTGCTGATCGGAATGAATATTCTCTTATTCCTCACCTTTGTCATCTGGATACTTCTCCCTCTTTCGGGAAATACTTCTATTCCCATCCTGTTTTATTTCATCCTGGGTTTTTTCTCCAATTTCTTTCTGCTCTCTACCAATGTGCTCATCGCCCGGGTTCTGGTAAATACCATGCCGGAAAAAGATACCTTCGGTTACAATGCCATGATCAATTTTATCATGGCATTTTTCTCATTTTTCAGTGGAATTCTCGGTGGTCTGCTCATCGACCGGGGTCAGTCTTCTCCTATAAAACTGCCCAATTCTTTCAGCTATCTCTTTCTCCTCATTCTGGTGCTGACTCTGGTTCTTATCATTCTCAGCCTTCTAATCACCGATCGGGGAAGCCTGACGGCCAAAGAAACCGCCGGGATTCTCTTTTCTCTCGAGGGACTCCGGGCCTATAGTTATATAGGGAAGCTGAATACGACAGAAGATCCTGTCATAAAGAAAACAGTCATACTGTCAATCAGTCAGAATGATGCACCCATTGCCACCGAGGAGATGCGGTCTATTATTGCCTCTCCACTCTCGTCGGAAAAAGGGGAAGTTCTAAAATCACTCTTTAACCATCCCCGGGTTGAACTCTTGAAGGACCTGTTGAAAGAAGCCGCCGATTACGGATCCTATCATCAGGCGAAGGCCATATTCGCTCTGGGAGCTTATGGGGAGAAGGACGTTGAAGAACTCCTTTTAAAACTTCTGCAAAGCCCCGATCCCGCAGTCAGATCCAATGCGGCAAAATCTCTCGGCAGGATAGGCCACAAAGCTTCCCTCAATCTTATTCGCCAGATGGCCTCAGAAGCCGATCAGGCCTGGGACAAGATCAACTATCTTATAGCCCTGAAGAATATGGATCCTGAGGGACTGATCTTCAGAGGTATTTTTAAAGAATCTTCCAGTTTCAGCCGTGGTAAATTCAGGCAGACCTATTATTCTTTAACCGCAGATTTGTTGGATATGAAACCTCAGCTGTCACTGATTTATAGTTCAAAAAACCTGAAGAAGGGAGATGGTCTTAGAGATTTTCTGGAACAGACACGGGATTTGATGAACTTTTATGATCATCATAGAGATCTCATTCAGTGGTTTGACCGAGGGGAATGGATCAGTATCGGGGAGTTCTGCCGGAAATCCCTTACGAACAGCAAAGAGCTTCAATCGGCAGAACCTCTATTTCACCTGAAGGAAGCCGTGATAAATGAATCTCTCAGTTTTACTGCGAATGAAAGCCATTCTGTTTATGATGATGCGCTTGCCTGTGTCTATTTTACCTATCAGATTCTGATTGCAGGTTAAAGGATTAATATTTGACCTTAAGATATTTCAAGGTTATACTTTGATATATCTTAAATAGTATGGTGTCATATGTGGATTAATCGAACAATAGCTAAGCAGATTTTGAACTCAAGTTTATCAAGGCCTGCCGTGCTGGTTACCGGCGCCCGTCAGACCGGAAAGAGCTCTCTTTTAAAAAATATTTTTAACACAACGGAATATATAACATTTGATCATCTGAAATATGTGGAGCAGGCAAAAGAATCACCAGAACACTTTCTCAAACAATTGAAACAGCAGGTTATTCTTGATGAGATTCAGTATGTCCCTGAAATCTTCAGAGAACTTAAAATTGAAATAGATAAAGATAGACAAAACTATGGAAAATGGTTATTAACGGGAAGTCAGCAATTTGAGCTTATGGAGGGTGTCAGTGAAAGCCTTGCCGGTCGAATCAGCATCATTCATCTTGAAACCTTGAGTGCTCTAGAATTAAGGGGTGCTAAGATTAGTCAAATGGATGAGCATCTTTGGAAGGGGGGGTATCCGGAATTATGGAGTAATGAGTTTATAGAGGCAGGTGATTTTTTTGAAAGTTATATCAGAACATATATCGAACGGGATCTTAAAAACATCATTGAAGTTAAGAACTTAAATGATTTTAGAAAATTGTTTAAAACATTGGCTACCAGAACAGGTCAATTGATTAACTATAGAGATATTTCGAAAGATATCGGAGTTGCCGATGTTACAATAAAAAGTTGGATCCACGCTTTACAGGTAAGCGGAATTATTTATTTATTGCCTCCTTATTTCAGCAATATAGGAAAGCGTCTGACAAAATCACCTAAGCTATATTTTGCTGATCATGGTCTAGCCTGTTATTTGCTGGGGATTGAAACTTTTGATGAGTGGCATTCTCATATTTATAAGGGGAATCTCTGGGAAAATTTTGTAATGATGGAGCTTATAAAAACACATTCATTGATCCCGGGAGAGAGTCTCTTTTTTTATAGAGACCAAAATGGCGTTGAGATTGACTTTGTAATTGAAAAAAAGGGAACTCTTTTTTTTATTGAAGCAAAAGCACAAGAGAGAATTGACAGCAAAAAACTGAACTTTAACAAAGTTATCCCGCTTTTCAAAAATAAATACAAAACAGAAGCCATTTTAGCGCAAAACATATCAGATAAGAAAGTTCTGAAATTAGGAGAGTATTCCTGTTATAATCCATTGAATTGTTCTTATTCTATTTCCCCGAAATAGTTCTCTAAAATACTTCTAAATTCTGCACACTTAACTTTTTTGCTATTTTAATAGGTTGTTTTATCTTGTTTCAGTGAATTTCGATAGGTTGTCGCAGTGTTTTATCCATTAGAAGGATATATCTGGACACCATTGAGATAGGTCTGTTCTACAATTATGTCTTTTATTTTGTTTTGTTCAATATTCATAGGATTTTCGGACAAAACAATAAAATCAGCAGTCATTCCCGGAGAGAGAGTTCCCTTTTCCTTTTCTCTGAACTCGGCATAGGCGCTTCCCGATGTGTAGCACTTTAACGCCTCTA
This sequence comes from Spirochaetaceae bacterium, assembly GCA_016342385.1. Taxonomy (GTDB): domain Bacteria; phylum Spirochaetota; class Spirochaetia; order DSM-2461; family DSM-2461; genus Spirochaeta_F. Next base: position 6,586 of record JAEINM010000151.1, read on the forward strand.
AAACTGAAATTTTTTCAGGACCCGTTCTATTGACCGCAAAGTGTATATTCTCAAAGGGATTCAGAGTGTTTTCTCCCGGTGCGTCGGAGCCGAAGGATAGGGGTATCCCCTTATCCAGAAGACTGCGGTAGGGGTAGGCTTTGTCGGTCCTGTTTTTACCCAGAATAGTTATGTCTTTTTCCGGATTGCAGAGTGCCGACGGCTGGGCGGATATCAGTACCCCCAGATCTTTTATTCTCTGAAAATCTTCTGGTGATATCAGCTGGGCGTGTTCCAGGCGGATTCTTAAAGAGGGGATGTAGGCATATTTCTCAGCCAATTCCTCCAGGGCATCGAGAAACTCCGAAATTGCCCTGTCTCCAATGGCGTGAAAAGCACAGGTCTGTTTTTTTCTGATCTCCTTTTCCAGAAATTTCAGAATGTTCTCTTTTGATTTTCCCTGCCCGCAGTTTCCCTCAGTTCCGGGGTAGGGATCTTTCACCCAGGCATTCCGTCCGGAAAATGTTCCATCGAGGAAGAACTTGGCCGGGCCTCTTTGAAACCAATGACTGTTGAATCTCTGTATATTGAAAAGAGGTCGGAAGAGACCCGATTCTCCATTGGACCAGCACGATAATCTGGCGCCGAGCATCCCCTTTCTGTAGAGTTTCCCGATGACCATCATGGCGACAAAAGACCAGGTGTTGTCCTGCAGAGAAGTAATTCCGTACCGGGCACATTCTCTAAAAGCAGCCAGATAATTTGCCTGAATTTTTTTGTAGTTAATCAGTTTCCCGACAAACCACCTGTATATAAAGCTGTTGTTGTGGATATCTTTCAGTATCCCGGTCGGTTCCCTGTTTTTATCCCGGCAGATTATCCCCTCATCGGGATCGGGAGTCCCGGAATCGATTTTCATTTTTTTCAGTGTTACCGAATTGACCCAGAGAGTATGCCCGCCGTACTGCGACAGGATGACCGGGTTGTCGGGAAAGGCTTTGTCCAGTATCTCTTTATGGGGATCGGAGCAGGCGGGGTAGTCCCAGTCCTGTCCTTCGATGACCACTCCTTTTTTGACTGAGCCGAATCTTTTTAGGAGAAGGGCCACAATTTCATCTTCGTTTTTATCTGTAAAATGGAGAGATTCCAGGCTGTCTCCCAGGAAATTCAGATGGATATGATTGTCGTTGAAGCCGGGTATAACAGTCTTTCCCTGAAGATCAACCAGCTCCAGATTTTCCTTTTTCCCGCACTCATCGACAGAGTCGAACACTCCGGTTATTTTTCCCACGTCTACAAGCAGGCATGATCCGACTCTGTTATTGTTATCGAGGGTCAGAATGGTGCCATTGTGGTATAAAATCATTAGTTTTTATTCCTGTTAATTTTTATCTTTCACAGCTAGTATTATACTCGATTTTTTACCACCTGAATTTTAAAAACATGATAAATCCTGAATTTATACAGATTGAATAAGCCGCGGCATTTCCGAGACAAGATACAGAGGAAGACTCATTAGCTTGAAATTGTGTTCCATCCGACCGGGAATTCTCGATGTAATGTCCCCTATTGATGGTTTATCCTGATTAAAACGCACAGCTAAAGACGATTTTTTATCAGATGCAAAGACATGAAGGGATTTTAAGGTGCCTGTAGTACCGGATTTAACTTCAATAGGAATTATACGACCATTAATCTGAACCAGATAGTCCAGTTCTGAAGAGGTGCCTTCCTTCTCCCGGTTCTAATAAAACAACTCAGGTTCAATATAACTTTCCTTCTGGGAGAACAACTGCTGACCGACAAACTGTTCCGCTAATGCCCCTTTGTTCGATAATATTATTCCATCATCATGCAAATTGAGTAAGTTTAACCCAAGGGAACGCATCATCAATCCCATATCCAGAAAAAGCCGTTTATTGCTATTTTAATAGGTTGTTTTGTGTTGTATTGGGATGTTTTAATAGGTTGTTCAATTGAATTCTAATATATTCTGATAGGTTGCAGCGATTCATTGGAAATGAGAGTCCCTATTGGAACTCTCATTATTATCGT
>JAEINM010000152.1 GCA_016342385.1 Spirochaetaceae bacterium
CATTCTCAATCAATCCAATTCCACTATCTATCTATTAATTCGTGCCGAATCTGCCGGTGAAGGGAAAAAGCGATTTTTCAGACTTTGGAACTATTACTTTCCCATGGAAGAACCTATGCTCTTTGAGAGCCGGCTGATATTTCTTGCAGGAGATCTCTCTCATGACCGGCTGGGATTGTCAGAGGAAATTTGGACGACTGTATCGGAAACTGTAGATTCCATTCTTCATGCCGGAGCGAATGTCCGCCACTACGGACGTTTTGAAGAATTTCTGGGAACCAATATTAAAGGGACAAAAACCCTGATCGAACTGGTTAAAGAGGGGAGGGAAAAGGAGTTTCACTACATAAGTACAGTCAGCCTTCATCTTCTTGAGAAACCTCATGGACTGGGGCTGTTCTTTGAAGATGATTTCCCCGAAGAACCCCATCTGGAGAATAATTATCTGGAATCGAAATGGGAAGCCGAAAGAATACTCCGCCTTAGTGGAATCAATGTGCGCTATTACAGGCTTGGAAATCTGGTGGGCCATTCAAAAACGGGAATCTTTCAGATCAATGCCCAGGATAATGCCTTTCTCCAATCTATTCAGGGGTTTAAAAAAATCGGAGCTATCCCTGTTCTGAATGAAGCATTTATCGATCTTTCATTTATTGATCAGACGTCAGAGGCTGTATGGAAACTAATGTCCACACCATCTCCACTGAGATGTTTTCACATCTTTAATCCCCATCGCATAAATCTGAAGGATCTGGCCGGGGCATATGATCTGGAAAGAGTAGAGATGGAAATCTTTTATCACAGCTTTTATGAAAAAAAAGAGCTCTTGACTCATGCCTCGTATATTGGGAATCCCCGAATGCTCATGACATCTCCTTTAAATGATTTAACAGAAGTTATTCTGAATAAAACAGGGCATAAGTGGCAGTCTCCCGAATTAGAACATATGCAGAAGTTGTTGATCTGAGACGTTATTTTTTATCTTTACACATATTTTATTAGGTCTTAAACTCTCTAAGCCCTATGAAAATTTTGTACATATAGTATAATGATTTTATTATTGTTTTCTCAGTGAAAACGAGGAGAAAAGTTTTGAAAATTCAGGTCCGGCTTATGCTGGTCATTATACCTGTTATGGTTATCGTTTTTGCGATCACCTCCATATTCACCAGCATATTTTCTACTGATGCTCTTGAGGTTCAGGCCAGGGATAATGCCAGGTTACTCAGCCGAAGCTATTCGGGTCAGCTCGATTCGACAATTTACAACTATTTCAATATTAGTCAGGACCTGGGAAATGCCGTTATAACATCTATAAATGTCGAGACGACCCTTCAGGTGTTTCGAAGACGGTACTTGCAGTTCACCAATGTTTTCTATACTCCCGCAACGGGAAGGGTTCTCGATATGTCTCCCTATAATGCGGAATATATGGATTTTGATTTTAGTGAAACTGAAGCCTGGCAGAAAGCCTTTAGGGATAAGATTCCAGTTATCTCCGAACCGGGAGAATACTTTGGAGAGCAGTCCATTATTATTTTTACTCCCGCCATGTTATCCTACGTCTTAAGTCAGGAACCGACAGTCGAGGGTATTATTGCCCTTGTTCTGCCCTTAAAGGACTTATTCAATGATTTAAATAATGTGACCATAGGGGAATCGGGTTCTCTTTTTGTCATTGATAAAGAGGGCATTTTTCTCCATCATAAAGAAGAAGAACTGATTCTTTCGGGTAATCTGAAGGATTTATCCTCTAAACAGCCTCTTGATGAAGTTTCCAAAGCTATGACAGATCTTAAAACCGGATTTGTTACCTATTCAGATAATGACGGTAGAAAATATATCTCCTTCTCTCCCATTCAGAGGGCACAGTGGTCTCTTGGTGTTTACAATACCTACTCGGAAATCAGTTCAAAAATCATCGACCTTATACTGATCAATCTCTTTATCGTTATCGGTGGTGTGATTCTCGGGGCCGTCATTATGTATTTTGTTGTTCATAGAGTTGTAATTCCTATTGAAAAACTGACCATTATGGCGCAGAAAATAGAGAAAGGTGATAGAACCATTACTAGTGAATTCGACACCTCTTCTGAAATAGGGCTTCTGTCCCATTCAATCAACTCCATGGTTTTTGAACTGCGCGATCATCAGAGAAAACTGGAAGAGACAGTAGAGCAGCGTACAATAGAACTGAAAAGGACTAATGAAGAGCTGGGTGAAGCTGTAGAAGAATTAAACGCCTCTAATGTGACTCTTCAGCGCACGAGAGATGCTCTCTGGTCCGAAATGGAACTGGCCCATAAACTGCAGACCGTTCTACTTCCACAAAAGCCCTCCATCGAGGGATACGATATTGCCGCTTTTCTGGAAACCACAGAAACTGTGGGCGGGGATTATTATGATGTCATCCATGCAGAAGGTCGGGACTGGTTTCTTATCGGTGATGTCTCGGGGCACGGAGTTAACTCGGGATTAATCATGATGATGGTTCAAACCTCTATTCATGTTGCCCTTTCCCAGAATCCTTCAATAGATCCCTCTCATTTGTTATCAATTATCAATAAGACTATCCATAATAACATTCATAAACTGGGAGAAAAACGGTATATGACTCTTACTGTTTTTGCCTGTTATGATCATGGGGAATTTGTATTTTCCGGTGCCCATCTTCCATTGATCAAATATAAAAAAGCGGCGGGAACTCTCGAGGTCACTGAGACAGAAGGGGCCTGGATAGGCATTGTCAATGATATTAGCGGAATGAATGACGATTCAAAATATACTCTCGATGCGGGCGATTCTCTACTTCTGTACACCGATGGAATCACTGAATCTACAAAGAAAAATGGCGATTATTTTACAGAAAAAGATCTGGGTGATGTTTTTGCAGGACTCGCCTTTCTTCCCGCCAAAGATATCGTTAAAGGGATAAGACAGGAGATGAAGAATCTGATATTTGATGATGATGTTACTATTTTTGTAATTAAAAGAGATTCCATCGATGATTAGTCTGACAAAAAAAATCCCCCCATCGGAAAAAGCCCTTGATGCAATAGATCAATTAATTGTTAAGAAATTATCGTCTTATGATGATGAAATCCAAAGCACGATTCGCATGGTCGGTATTGAATTATTGGAAAATGCCCTTAAATATCATATGGAGAAGGATATTTCATCCAGTATAGAATTCAAAATTTCAATAAATGATTCCGTTGAAATTAAGGTGACTAATCTACTGAGAAATACAGAAGATGCCTATAAGCTGATTGAGCATGTTAATAATATCAATAGCGGGATTGATCCAAAAGTGCAGTATATGCACAGACTCAAGGAAATAATGGAAAACAGGATTCCCGGAGAGAGTCAGCTGGGTTTGTTGAGGATTGTCGGGGAAGGGAATTTCGGTATACAATATAACCTGAAAGATAATTGTCTTACAGTCTCTGCTACAAAATATATAAACAGGAAGAGGAATAGAGCAATGGATTCATTAATCACAAAGGACTTCTCCATTATAATAAATGATAATGATCCTTTTGAAGTTATCTGGAAAGGAAGAAGTCGCGATCTTAATCCTTCCCTTGTTATAGATAAATATCTTGACGAATTGACAACACATCTTCTGGACAGGGATATTTTAGTTGATTTTTCTTCCATGGAATCTCTCAATTCATCTACAATCCCCCCCATTCTTACTTTTTTAACCAATCTTGAGAAAAAAAGGATTCGGGCGACAGTTCAATACTCTAAAGATGTTTACTGGCAGAGAGCCAGTTTTAAGCCCTTATCTGTGTTGACCCGTGATTTTAAATTTGTGAAACTTCTCCCCGTTTAAGGGTAGTCAGACATGTTTTTATTGGCCCATATCTGGAAATCTGCTGCTGTAAGTGGTTTGCTGTAGAGGTACCCCTGTACTTCATCACATTCAAGATCTTTCAGGAATTGAGCCTGTTCTTCCGTTTCAACACCTTCAGCAATTAATTGTAATTTCAGTTGTTTTCCCATCCGTACTATCAATTGGGTCAGCCGTTGAGCTTTTTTATCATTTTCGAGATTGAGAATAAAAGAGCGGTCGATTTTTAAACGGTCAATAGGTAGCCTCAGGAGATAGCTGAGAGAAGAGAATCCCGTTCCAAAGTCATCTATGGCAATACTCAATCCCAACCCCTTGGCATGGTTCAAAATCCGTATTCCCTGCTCCACATCATGCATCAGCATGCTTTCGGTAATCTCCAGTTCCACCAATGAAGGATCAACGGAAAATTCTGACAGAGTTTTCGATAAAAACTCTGAAAAATTATCACTGTGAAACTGCCTGACCGATACGTTTACCCCGATTCGAAAAGGCTTATTGCCCTCTTTTATCCAATTTTCCATAAATACCAGAGATTTCCTGATAGCAATTTCTCCAATATCAATGATTAATCCCGATTGCTCGGCAATGTGTACAAACTGCGACGGGGGAACTAGTTCTCCATCGGGTTTTTCCCAGCGGATCAGGCTCTCTGCACCATTGAGCTTGTGGGACACCAGGTCCAGTTGGGGTTGAAAATAGAGGAGCAATTCATCCCGGTCTATGGCAGTTTTGAGATCTCTTGTAATATGGATTCTGTTCTGAGTGTCTTCATCCATTTTACTATCAAAATACCTGTATCGTGTCCCCTCCGACCTTTTGGCAATTTTCAGAGCCATATCAGCATCCTGCAATACATCTTCCGGATTGAGTTCCTGCTGATCCAGATGAACCAGTCCCAATTTCGCTTTAAGGGGAAATGATGTACCGTTCAATGTAAAGGGTTTTTTGAATATTGACAGAAGATCCCCGGGAATAATTTTTTCTTTAGGACCGATTATGCTAAAGGTGTCCCCGCTTATCCTCGCCAGAAAAACATCACTGTCCAAATGGGCTCTAATTCTGGCCGATAAGGATTTGAGGAGTTTATCTCCATTGTGGTATCCCATGGCATTATTTATTTCGGAGAACTCAATAATATCGATAAGGGCAACAACCTGTCCGGATTTTTCCTTTTGCCTGTTTCTAATCTCATCTAAAAATTTGGTTCTATTGGGCAATTGGCACAATTGATCAAAATAGGCAAATTGATGAAGTTGATGTAAGAGATACTGATTTCCAAAACCCACAGAAACTTGAATGCCATATACTTTAATCAGCTGCTGTTCAGGTTCTGTTATTCTGTGATCCGTGTGTATGACTAAAGCACCATTGTGATGCTGGTCATTTTGAAGATAAATGTAGGCCAGATTGCCCTTAAAGAAGGAAATCTTTTTTTCAAACAGGGTTTTCAGGTTTTCCCTATGTTCTTCATTCAGTTTATCAATGGATAGATCGAGGAAATCCCTGTAATAGCGGCTGGCCGCAATAATAAAATATTCATAATGTTTTTTATCATCATTAATAGGAATATGCTGATTGCATAGAAAAGATTCACACTCGGCATTTATAACACGGCTGATCTGCTCTAAAACATGACTGCTATAATCCTCTATAGAATTATATGAAAATAAACTCATCGAGCTGGTGATCATATGTTCCATGCCGTTTTTATTCTGATCCAGTATCTGGTATTGCTCAAAAGAGCGGATGGCAGAGATTAAGGATGACAGGAGCCTGGTCCGGGTCAATTCCGATTTCATTTTATAATCATTAATATCATATTCCTGAATCACTTCCAGCTCCGGAGCATATCCCGGTTGTCCAGTGCGAATTATGATTCTAGCAGAGTGAAGCTCCAGCTCTTCTCTTATTCTTTTTACCAGATCCAGTCCGGCCGTTTCAGTTTCCATAACAACATCCAGTAATATTACAGTAATATCTCTATTGTCTCTTATTATGGAAAAGGCTTCTTTTGAATCATATGCCTGAAGGAATATTAATTTTTTGTTAAAAATTGTCTCTTCAGAAAGAGCCAGTTTGGTAACTAAATGAGTCTGTTCGTCATCATCGACAATGAGAATCTTCCATGGATCTTCTCCGTATGATTTTTTCAGGGGAAAATCACTTTCATCCTCAAATACTAGTAAATCTGTGTCCTCTATATTATTCTTCTGACTCAAAAAACAGTCCTTTCCTTTGCAAATATCACCAATCATTTCTTATGCTTCAACTAAAATCATATTATTAATAATTGGAATTTTACAAATTAATTACATGATAAAAGAATATCCCTGATAATATTGATTAATACTGGATAAAGAGATAAATAATCAATGACTCAATTTAACCAATTGTACCGGATATTTCTGAGAATGAAAAGAAATAAAAAACCTGCAAATTCTACGGATAAAGAAATTACAGGTATTCTATAAGAATCTCTTTAAATCTGTATTATTTTCAAAAAACGCCTTTTCCCTGCTTTGATTAATAGGGAGCTGCCAATGGGTATATTGAGAATAAAATCGGGGTCTGATTTTTTGCAGCCATCCACTTTTAATCCTCCCTGAAGAATCAGCCTCTTCCCCTCACTGACAGATTCTGTCAGTCCTGCATCTTTAAGAACAGATGTTATTTTCAAACCTCTGACCTTCATTCTATATTCGGGAATGTCCTGGGGGAATCACTTCATTGGTATCTGATGTGATTATCGCCATTTGTCCATTTATTTCTTTTTCCCTGTCCATTTCTTTCCTTCAGCAAAAGACCTATAACAAAAAAAAGGGGCTGTCGCAAAAATAGAAGTTAAAAAATCCAGCTCTATCTCTCCAAGCCCCTAAATCCCCTAAAGGGGACTTTGACTCCCCCCTTTAGGGGGCTGGGGGGCTTTAATAGAAGCCATGATTGGACATTTGCGAAAGCCCCAGAAATTGAAATAAGAATAAAATTACAACTTCTGCAGTTTAAACCTGTCGCTATAAGGTGAGTTGTAATAATAGCTGTTTAAAAGTACTGCAGAAATATTCATTAGTGTAATGATAGCGGAGTTACCATAAGAAAATCAAGAAAAACTATTTAATTGTTTTAATCAGGTGGTGAATGGCCAGTATGGGATGGTGCAGGAGCATTCGGGGCCCGGAATAGCGCATCACTTTTTTTACCCGTTCTCTCATATCCGGTTTATAGCAGTGGGTGGTGCATTGGGAACAGGTCGGTTTATTCTCTTTATAGGGACAAGTCTTCAGTCTGTTGCCTGCATAAATCAACAGTTCTTCACATTCAGGGCAGAGGCTACTCCTCATTTTATGGCTCTTTCTGCAGAAGAGCCGTATCATTGCCTCCAGGGTCTTTTCCTCTTTTCTCATGATTTTCTCTTTCATAGGAAAAAGTGTAAATAGTGGATACTAATCTGTCAAAATTACGGACTATTATTAAAGGTATAGATATTTTCCGGCTCTCGGATTAACATTAATGCATGATTGAATTGGATATACGCACTTTGAGCTTAATTACAATGCTTTTTTGTTTTATTTTTTTTCTTGGGTTATTAATTTATGCCAATTATAATAAACGCTTTTCCGGTTTAAAGAGTATATCCTATGGGAATCTCTCTCTCTTTCTGGGATTTTTATTTTTGGGATTGAGGGGAATTGTCCCTGATTTCCTGTCAATTATTCTTGCCAACTTTCTTATCGCCTGTGCTTTTTTTCTCTTTAATTATGGAACATCTCTTTTTTTAAGAATTTATTTCAGATTTTTATGGCTGAATATCCTTGGACTGGTAGGGGTGTTTATTTCTTTTCTCTACTTTACATATTCACATCCTCAAGTGAATATGCGGATAATTATTATCAATACCTTTCTGCTGATCGAATCTCTGCTTGTGTCGGTTTCCTTTTTAAGACAGTCTTCAAAACAATACAAGTCTCAAAACCTCTTCGGGTTCTGGGGCTTTTTTCTCTACTTTTTCTTCTGCCTCTTCAGAATTATTCAGACTATAGGAGAGGGCTCCATCAGCAATTTTCTTGAAGCGGGATTTATTCATGGACTGGCTTTTATTTTTATGCAGCTGCTTATAATCAATACAACTTTCTCTGTCGTCTGGATCGCGAATTCCGTATTGAATCATGACCTTGAAACTCAGGCTAATCTGGATCCTCTTACAAAAATACTGAATCGCAGGGCCTTTCTCGATGAATTGAATAAAGAGCTGGCCAGATCCAGAAGAGATCAGCTTACCTTTTCACTTATTATGGCCGACATCGATTTTTTTAAATCTGTTAATGATAACTACGGTCACCTCGCAGGAGATTCGGTTCTCATCAGTTTTACAAGGACGGTTACTGAGAACCTTAGACTTAATGATGTCTTTTCCAGGTATGGCGGTGAGGAATTTATGATTCTTCTGCCCAATACAAACAAAAAAAACGCTTTTGAAACAGCAGAGAGAATCCGCAAAATAGTGGAGATGAATAAGCATCCGTTTAATGGAAAGATTATTAATTTTACAGTCAGCTTCGGGGTCACTAGCTATGATATTGACGCCCAGAATAAAGGGGAGCTTCTGGAAAATGTTGATTTGGCCCTGTATGAAGCTAAGAATAACGGTCGAAACCGCGTCGAAATAAAATAGAGTCTTATGACATGGTAAAAATAATTTTATATTGTAGGAGTCTTATATGAGAATAGGTATCGGCAAAAAAATCGGTTCGTCTTATTTC
>JAEINM010000153.1 GCA_016342385.1 Spirochaetaceae bacterium
TATATTGGAATGGTCTGGACGGAATAATAGGGATATTCTGCCGATCTATTTCACCATTACGCCATAGAAGATTCTGAGCGAACTCCGCTTTTACTTCCAGTTGTGTTTCATATTTTATATGCTGCATGTTACAGCCACCACATTTATAATAATGACTGCAGAGTGGCTCCACTCTATTCTTCGAAGGGACAAGAACTTTTACCAGTTCTGCTTCGGAATAATTCTTTTTCTCGCCGGTTATCTTTATCTCGATTTTTTCTCCCGGAAGAACATAGGGAACAAAGATGACTTTACCTTCTAATCGGGCCAATCCTCTTCCTCCCGGGATCAGTTTCTCTATAGTGACTGTCACAGTATTGTTCATTATTACTCCCCGGCACCCCATTGGTGTGTATTATTTTATCTCTTATTGCTGAATTTGCCAAATTAACACATTTTTTTTACATATTCTCAATAATTTTTTACCTATTCTATTTTATCGGTTTATTATATAATAATTGATATATATTAAATAATCTTCAGGGATACATATGAATAAACTTAACAGACAGATAAAAATGAGTTCCGCAAGCATACCGACAATAAGACGATTGCCTTCTTATCTGTACCTTGTCAGAAAAGCAAAAGAAGACGGAGTGGATATTATATCCGGTACTGTCATAGCCAATGATCTTGACCTGGAACCAATTCAGGTTAGAAAGGATCTGGCCTCTACAGGGATAATCGGAAAACCGAGAGTCGGATACAAAGTAACGGATCTTATTGACGCCATAGAAAAATTTCTGAATTGGGATAAAGAACACAACGCCATTTTAATTGGAGCCGGAAACCTGGGGTCGGCTCTACTGGGATATAAAGAATTTTTAATAAACGGTTTAAATTTTCTGGCTGCCTTTGATATTGATGAAAGTAAAATCGGTACAGAGATCAACAGGACGATTGTGCATAATATCGATACACTGAGTTCTTTTGTTCAAAAAGAAAATGTTCAGATTGCCGTTCTGACTGTCCGTTCAGGAATAGCACAGGAAGTAGCCGATAAAATTACCAAAGCAGGTATAAAAACAATCTGGAATTTTACGAAGGTAAAACTTAAAGTGCCCAAGGATGTCCTTCTTCTTAAAGAAGATCTTTCTTCAAGTTATGCTGTTCTTTCAGTGTACAGTTAGTAATAAAGACCGTTTTATACGGTCTTTTTTTTATTTCAACATCCGGTAAAAAACTTTTCTGTAAATTTCATAATGATCATGGCTGAATAAAACGACTTTTACTATTTTTAGGTTTGTATCACTCTGAAGAAAATTCGTAATAACAGAAAGAGAGATTTCTGCCGCTTCCTTCCTGGGATATCCGTATACACCTGTACTTATAGCGGGAAATGCTATTGAATGCAATTGATAATCCCTAGCCAGAATAAGGCTGCTCTTATAGGCGGATGCCAGCAGCTCCGCTTCATTCCTGTTCCCTCCGCTATAGATAGGGCCGACAGTATGTATGACCCATTTCGCCGGTAGATTATATCCCTTAGTTATTCTGGCTTCACCTGTGGGACACCCTCCTAATGTCCGGCATGCTTTTAGAAGTTCGGCTCCGGCTGCGCTATGAATGGCCCCGTCAACACCTCCCCCTCCCAGCAGACTGCTGTTTGCCGCATTAACTACGGCATCGACCTCTACTTTTGTAATATCTCCCACCTCTATAATAATTTTTGACTGATGGATCCGGGATTCCATAAAATGCCTCCATGAATATCCGTATAGAATAATTTTATCCTATATATTATATTTTAGTTGAAAATATATTCACTTCATTTATAGTTTAGCCAGAAGAAAATTTAGGGAGATTTTAATGGTAATACTCTCTTATATAGCGATATATCTCATATGGGGATCAACTTTTTTTTTTATCGCTTCCGCAGTTGAAACAATTCCTCCCGCCTGGATTCTCGCAATAAGGTGGAGTATGGGCGGTCTCTTTTTCCTCATATTATCTTTAATCAAAAGCAGGGGGAAACTGATTGCTTCTGGTAAAAATATCCTATCCTCTGTATTAATCGGCATTCTGCTACTTATAGGAGGTAACGGCCTTATTACCATTGCTGAAAAAACAATTGACAGTTATGTCACGGCTCTGATGATTTCCATGGTCCCCCTGGTTGTCTCACTCTTTAATTTCCTTTTATTTAAAATCAGAATCACTGCTTTACAACTTACAGGTGTCATTACCGGCTTTTTGGGAGTGTCTCTACTTCTATATAACGGTGAGGTTTCCTCCTTCGAATTCAATCTTCCCATCCTGCTGATAATAATGGGAACAATATCATGGGCTCTTGGTACAAGCCTGGGAGCAAAACTGAAAGTCTCGGATAATGTATTTCTCAATAGCTCCCTTCAGATGCTTACTGCCGGCTTTTTCTCATTACTTTCTGCTTTGTATACGACAGAAGATATACGGGCAACATTCCGGACATTTTCAGATGAATCAGTTTTTGCTCTGTTCTATCTGATAATTTTCGGATCTCTGGCCATTGGCGCTTTTAATAATCTCATAAGAAAAGAACCATCAATACGTCTCACTTCCTACACTTTGGTGAATCCTGTTATTGCGACCCTTCTGGGAATTTTTTTCGGAGGAGAAGCTGTCAGGAGTCTGCTCTTTTGGGGATTACCCTTAATTCTTATGGGATTGGGAATCCTCTTATATGGAGAAAGACTTAAAACTCTCTACTTTAAAAGGAATACACAATGAACCATTATATCACTCACAAACCGGTTGTATTAGCTCACAGAGGTGACAGTGCCCGATATCCGGAGAATACTATGCCGGCTTTCGAAAGTGCCGTGAAAATGAAAGTTGATGTTATTGAAACAGATGTCCACCTGACAGCAGATGAACAAGTTATCATCTGGCATGATGAGACACTGGAAAGAATGTCTGGAGATCCCAGATGTATTTCACAACTGACATGGAGTGAGATACAAAAGGTCAATGCCGGATCTTTTTTCTCTACTGATGGTGGAAAGACTTTTCCTTTTAAAGATAAAAACATTACCCCTGTACTTCTGGAAGAATTAATCCAGAAATTCCCCCGCATGAGATTCAATGTCGATTTGAAAGATAACAATCTTCTTCTTACAGAAAAATATGCAGAGATATTGGAAAAGAACAACTGTCAAAGCAGAGTTGTTACGGCATCTTTCCACAAAAAAGTATTACATTATTTTAGAAAACTTTTACCTGAAGCTATGACATCCTGCACTTCGTTTGAAGTGATGAGGCTCATCCTGCTTTTTAGATCAGGTTTACTGGCCCTTCCTTTCCCCTACAAAAAGCGGATACTTCAGGTTCCGGAATACAGCGGAAAAATAAAAGTGTTGAGTCACGGTTTTATAAAATACCTTCATAAGAGAGGACTCAAAGTGCAGGTATGGACAGTCAATGATTATGATGAAATGAACCGTTTCCTCGATATGGGAGTTGACGGGATTTTCACAGACAGACCGGCGCTTCTACAGGATGTTTTACAAAAAAGAGAAAATATCAAAACTTGAGACTTTACAAAACTCTTCAAATTTGTAAATATCTATTATGGAAATATGCAATATAAAAGACATAAGAAAAATCAGTTTTTTGAAAAGAGCCTTTTGGGCTTTTTTAAGCATGCCCTCTTATTATGGCCTGCAGCTTATTTCCACTATGACTAAACCCGCCCTCGCGCGGATTTTTTTTTATCCCGATAATCCAAGCCCGACAGCGTCTGCTGGCGGGCTTTTTTTTAACTAAATATATTTAAACACGAAATAGAGGAGTGTAAAAAAAGTGTTAACAATTTCTGAAAAATACAGTTACGATGATGTGCTTCTGGAGCCGGCATATTCCGATGTATTGCCAGGTAATGCCGATATTCGGACAAGACTGGCAGGTGATATATATCTCAATATCCCAATAATATCTGCTGCTATGGATACGGTAACTGAAGAACAGATGGCTGTGGCACTGGCACTTCAGGGCGGAGCGGGAGTCATCCACAGAAATCTGTCTCCTGCGGAACAGGCAAAACAGGTCGGTTTTGTAAAAAGATATTTAAACTGGATTATTGAATCTCCCGTTACTGTCAATAAAGGACAAACTGTCCATGATGTCCGGAAAATTATGAAACAATATAATATATCCGGTCTTCCCGTTGTTGATAATGGTTTATTATGCGGAATAATCACCGGTAGAGATCTCAGATTCTGCAGTGATATGTCACTAAAAGTCGATCAGCTTATGACGAAAGATCCCATAGTTGAAAAAGGAAGTACCAATACGACTTCAGCCCGCAAAAAATTCAATGCACATAGAATTGAAAAGCTACCTGTAGTCGATGAAGCCGGTCACCTGACGGGATTGATTACAGTGAAAGATATTGAAAAGCATGAAAACTATCCTCTGGCGGCTCTTGATAAAGCGGGGAGCCTTATAGTCGGTGCAGCCGTTTCCCCTATGGATTTTGAAAAAAGGCTTCCCCTTTTAATTGACAATAAATGTGATTTTGTCGTTCTCGATACAGCCCATGGTCTAAGCCGTTCTGTCCTCAAGGCTGTAGAATCCATCAAAACGAAATATGGAATGACTGTGATCGGCGGGAATGTGGTCAATGCATCTGGAACAAAAGCGCTTATTGAAGCGGGAAGCGATGCCGTTAAAATTGGTGTCGGTCCCGGTTCTATCTGTACCACAAGAATCGTAGCCGGAATCGGAGTACCCCAGTTTTCTGCTGTATATGAATCAGCAGAGGAAGCGGAGAAACATAATATCCCCGTTATCGCCGATGGAGGAATTAAATTCTCCGGAGATATAACAAAAGCCATAGGAGCCGGAGCGTCCACTGTCATGATCGGTAATCTTCTGGCAGGTCTGAAAGAATCACCGGGAAAGGAAGTTCTCTACGAGGGGCGTATTTTCAAACAGTACAGAGGGATGGGTTCCGTAGGAGCTATAAAAGATGGTAGCGGAGACCGCTATCAGATGAAACAGAATGATAAACCTGTTCCCGAAGGAGTCGAGGGCCGTGTTCCCTATAAAGGAGAACTGGGACCCTATCTCCAGCAGTTGACAACCGGCCTTAAAAAAGGAATGGGTTACTGCGGGTGCAAAGATATCAATGAATTGAGAAATTACAAGAAATTTGTAAAGATTTCCAATGCAGGCTTGCGTGAGAGTCATGCTCATGATGTAACAATTGTGCAGGATGCTCCGAATTATTCCGTATAAAATAAGGATAGATCATGGATAAAATATTAATACTGGACTTTGGTGGTCAGACATGTCAGTTAATCGGACGGAGAATCCGTGAAGCCGGAGTTTACGCCGAAATTATTCACGGAGATTGTGAACTCAACGACGATATTCTAACAAAAGAGGTAAAAGGGGTAATTCTTTCGGGTTCTCCCAATTCCGTCTATGAAAAAGACTCTCCCAAACCGGATAAAAAAGTGTATTCTCTCGATATTCCCGTTCTGGGAATATGTTATGGTCTACAGATAATCACCCATGAAAATGGAGGCAAAGTCGCCCCTCTGGAAAAAAAAGAATATGGCAGAAGCGCCATAGACTTTACAATACCCGACTCACCTCTGATTCAGAATATTCCCGATAAGTTTATTTCCTGGATGAGTCACGGAGACAGTCTGGATAAGCTGGCACCGGGATTTGAACTGGTTGCCATGAGTGAACACAAGCTTCCGGCAATTGTTGAAAACAGAGAGAGAAATATCTGGGGTCTTCAATTCCATCCTGAAGTGACTCATTGCGAACATGGAAATGATATACTGGCCAATTTTGCCCTGAATATATGCGGGGCGGAAAAAAGTTGGTCTATGGACAGATACATAGAGGAAGAATCGGCAAAACTGAATAAACAGGTCGGAGATAATAAGGTTTTATTGCTTATCTCCGGTGGAGTGGATTCAACTGTAGCTGGCGGTCTCCTTCTGAAATGCCTTAAACCGGACAATGTATTTCTGATGTATATCGATACAGGAATGATGAGGAAAAATGAAACCGAAAAAGTTTCGGAGAATCTGAAAAAACTGGGAGCAAAGAATCTCCTGATTATAGATGCACGGCACCGGTTCCTGGGACCTCTACAGGGGGTCACTGATCCTGAAGCCAAGAGAAAAATCATAGGAGATACATTTATCCACGTCCAGGAAGAGGAAGTGGCGAAACACATAGAAGGTGATTATTTCCTGGCACAGGGAACACTCTACACCGACCTGATAGAATCGGGTAAAGGTGTGGGAAACAAAGCCGGAGTCATTAAATCTCATCACAATGTGGGAACGCCGTTAGTGGAGCAGAAGAGAAAAGAGGGGAAAATTGTCGAACCTCTGGATATGCTCTACAAAGATGAAGTGAGAAAACTGGGTTTATTACTTGGAATTGAGGAAAAAATTGTTTACAGACACCCCTTCCCCGGTCCGGGATTGGGAATTAGGATTCCCGGAGAAGTGACTGAAGAGCGTTGTGATATTCTCCGTGAAGCTGATGCCATTTACATCGAAGAGCTTCACAAAAGAGGGCTCTACAGCCAGATATGGCAAGCCTTTGCCGTTCTGCTACCAGTCCGTTCAGTCGGAGTTGCCGGTGATGCCCGCGATTACGGTTATGTGCTGGCATTGAGAGCTGTTGTTTCTCATGACGGGATGACTGCCGATGTCTTTGATTTCCCCACAAAAGATCTACTGGAAATTTCATCGGCTATTACCAACAAAGTAAAAGAGATTGGAAGAGTGGTTTATGATATTTCATCTAAGCCGCCTTCTACTATTGAGTGGGAATAACTTCGGTACAACTTTGCTTAGAAAAACCACTCAGTCACCGTGGATTTTAATTCTGCTTTTTTTGAGTTTTACCGAGCAATTATATCGAAGGATTGTATACATTGAGAGATAAAAAAGAGAGTCGTAAGGCTCTCTTTTTTTATCTATGGGAAGGTTTAATCTTAATCATCTCTATGCATTCGGCTATCCACATCATATATGTGGGAGGGACCATTTCCTGATTAAATGTAATTATTATTGAGAACAATTCCTCGGCCTCATTAATAAGATCGACCCGTTCAATGCTTCCCACCATTTCTCCAACACCTTTCAGTCCCTTGGCCTTCATCAGCAACATGACATTTACACCGGGTTTAAACTCTTTATTTACTCCGTTTATTAATACTTTTGCACTGAAAATGGAAAGCTCTGTTAATACACACGGGGTCCCATTACCGGAAATAAACAGATAGTTTTCCATAATGTTTAGACCCAATTTCCCTTCTGAATCAGAACCCAATATAATTCTTTTTTCAGCGCGTTTCTGATTCGTGGCTTCCTTCGTTACATGGGTTCCCAGAATTTTTATTAAATCGTCTGGAGATTTATTGATAAATTCCAAAGAGATAAAATAGAGATCCGGATTATCACAGTTATATTTACTATAATTTCTGATTTTAGAATTAATAAAAAAAGATATCTCCCGATTCTGATCTTTCACAAAAAATGAATATCGAAGAGATATGGTATTTCTCTGCTTTTGAAGAAGTTGAAAAAAATCCTGATCCAGTTTCGCTAAAAGTCTAGCTTCGGTCATAGTAGAGGAATAGATGATGCAGGGAACTTTTCTCCCTCCGCATTTAAAAGAGATCTGCTCTGCAATAAGACCTAGAGATTCTATTATATTCTGATTAAAAGTAACACTATAATCTTTATAATTCTCATATAGCTCATCGAGTTTATTTTTCATCTATTATCCCATAGTTTTAATAAATTATTACATTTACAGATTATATCTTCTGTCTTATAGCAAAGGAAAGCTCATCCCTTTTTTGATCTGATATAAATATTTTATAATTGTCATATTGTAAATACTTTATTTCGCTCTGTCAAATTTCGGATTTGAATAACAGAACCTTGTCTCTATCATATCAATATCCTTTCCACGCATACAAATTATCATATTCCGATTCATGAATCCTAATAAATCTATGGTATAATGATGGCTTTTCTCAGAAGAAGAATTTTATTAACCCGAATTATTGCCATCACAATCATTTTTATTTTCATGATCCCTTAGATTCTTTTTAAAGAACATTCTGGACAAATATAAACTCTGTGTTTATTATTGTACAATATGGTGAAAAGAATTATCACAAAAGAACTGGAAATCACTGCTGGAGAATATCCGGTCATTACGATTATTGGTCCAAGGCAGTCGGGAAAAACAACACTGGCAAAAATGAGTTTTCCAGAGTATGACTATGCCAATCTGGAAAATCCAGAACTGCGCACTTTGGCAATTAATGATCCTAAAAGTTTTCTTAAACGCTATAGCCCTCCGGTTATCATTGATGAAATACAGAATGTACCGGAACTTTTGTCATGGATTCAGGTAATAACAGATAAGCATCCTGAGAAAAAAGCACAATTTATTCTAACGGGAAGCCATCAATTAAAACTGAGAGAATCCGTGACACAATCTTTAGCAGGAAGGACTGCCCTTCTAATGCTTTTCCCATTTTCATTAAATGAACTGACCAGTGATTATTTGAAAAATGACCGCAGTGAATTGTTACTTAACGGTT
>JAEINM010000154.1 GCA_016342385.1 Spirochaetaceae bacterium
GAATAAAAGGGGGTAAAGAACCTGTTAATATCGGAATGGGGCTGCATAAGGGAAAAGTCCTTGTGGGAAATATCGGTTCTCCCCGGCAGATGGAGTATACTGTAATCGGAGATGCCGTTAATATCTGTTCAAGGATTGAAGGTCTGACCCGCCAGTTTGAAACTGATCTGCTTATTAGTGATGATTTATTTCGGGAGATCAGGTCCCTTGTGGATGTCGAAACCTGTAACCCTGTTGATGTAAAAGGTAAAAGTGAAAAAATAACAGTCCATAAGGTTATTGGTCTTAAAGGTGGAAATGTTGAATGATAGATTAACCGGAATATTAATCCTCTTTTTATTTATATCCCCTCTCTTATTGGCAGATAATGCCATGATTCTGGAAAACAAAGGTTCTGTTCTCGTTCAGAGTTCAGGGAAAAGTTCACAGGCGGAAACAGGGATGAATCTGAAACCGGGAGACATTGTCACAACCGGTGAAAACGGATCTGTTCTTATTCTGCTCTCAGACGGAACCCGTATCGATCTCTTTCCCAACAGCAGACTTCTAGTCTCTGATTCTGAAAATAGAAGTTATGATGAGGACAGCTTCCTGGGCAGATTATGGCAGAGCATTAAAGGAAAGTTTTCCGATGTGGAGTATACCAGCGCTCAGACAGGCCGTGTCGGAGCACTTCGGGCTTCTGTTGAAGATGAGGAGATATTCAATGATTTTCTGACTGGTGCCCGCAGGGAAGAGTTGTCTGAATTAGTCCGTGCCATAAGAGATGAGAAATTACCCGATAACACAGCCAGGCAGATGGAAGCCATCGTTCTCGAAGAACATGGACAGTTTATCGATGCGGAAGAAATCTATCTCTCTTTGCTGGAGACATATCCGGATGATCTTATTTTATATGATATGCTCATAGATCTCTATCTGAAAATTGATTTTTACGGACATGCTCAGGAGATCATTCAGTTAAAAAAAGAGAGAGAAGCTTTGAATCTTTAACTGGAATGAATTTAATGCTGCCAGAGAGCCATGTTAAGAAAAAGTATTAAAAACTGAAATCAGAAGGAATCCTGTCAAGTCTGATTTCAAGACTCTTTTAAAATTAGACAGTTTCATGATTAATTCCCTCATCAGTCTGACATTAGGTTTGCATATTAAAATTAGGTTGACAAAGCAGGAGATGATTATTATTATAGACTTAATAGTAATTATTACTAATAAGGAGAATATGTAAATGTCAGTACTAGTAACAAAAGAAGCCCCCAATTTTAAGGCGACAGCGGTTTTGCCGGATAATTCTTTCTCAGAGATTGAACTCAAGGACTACAGAGGAAAATATGTCGTACTATTTTTTTATCCTCTTGATTTTACATTTGTCTGTCCTACAGAAATTATCGAATTTAATAGAAAACTTGAAGAGTTTAAAAAACGAAACACAGAAGTTCTAGGAGTCTCAATAGACTCAGAATTCAGTCATCTGGCCTGGAAGAATACAGCGGAAAAAGAGGGGGGGATTGGAAATATTCAGTACCCTCTTGTCGCAGACATTAAAAAATCAATTTCAGCGGAATATGATGTTCTTTTTGATGATTCAATTGCCCTGAGAGGATTATTTCTCATCGACAAAGAGGGGATTGTTAGGCATCAGGTTGTAAATGACCTTCCCCTGGGGCGGAATATTGATGAGGCAATACGTTATGTAGATGCTTTACAGCATGTTGAAAAGTATGGCGAAGTCTGCCCTGTAGGATGGAAACCCGGTGATGACGCCATGAATGAAACTCAGGAAAGTGTCGCAGCTTATCTGGGTACACATTAAAAAATAGGACCTCTTAATTCTCTATAGAGGTCCTTATCCCTACTTCAATGCCACCATGGATAAGATTGTAATTTTAAAGATTCACTAAAACCGGATTCAGGTTTATATTTTATGACCTTGATCTGCCTTAAAAACCGCTCCTCTGCTCCGCCGATGAGGAAGAGTTCTGAACCGTAACTTATAAGGGATTTATCAGATGATTTTTGTGGTAGATACCCGATGATTTCAGATGTGAGAACAGGGTCGTTCAAATCGACTCTGATTATTTCATTTCTGGAACCACCTTCTCCCCATCCTCCCACAATGTAAAGCTGATTTTCCCACAATGACGCAGTGCTTCGAATAAGGGCAACCGGCAGATTGCCACTTCTCAGTATTTCTCCTGTCTCGGGATCTATTTCATAGATATCGGTGACTCTGTTTCCCTTGTCATTTTCACCACCGATTATTAATATATTTCCATTTAGAGCTACTGAAGAGTGGAAGTTTATGGGAGTTTTTAATTTTGAAGTCTCTGTTATCTTTCCTGTGTCTGTGTTTATCTTCAATATAGTATCAACGACTTCTTTACCATTAAATCCACCAATATAGTAGAGAGAATTACCAATATTAACCATCGCACCATAGCATCGTGGTTCATCAAATCGGACATATATATCAGATATCTTTTCATGAGGATTAAAACGGACTATCTCATCGAGATATCCCTCATTATCACATCCTCCGGCAATATACACATAGGGCTCTTTATATGCCGAGACTGTACTGTATCGGGGAGTCGGAAGGTTTCCGATTGTCTTTATGGTCTTTTTTTCCAGATCTATATGGAAGATATTTTCACAGAGTCTGTTATCTGAATCCGTACCTCCGGATATATAGATATGTTCACTTTCTGCGGTGGCTGAAATCCATTCCCGGGCTGTCCAGGGAGTCATGATAATTTCCCTGGAACTAATCAGTACAACGATAGCAAGAATGGCAAAAAAAGAGAAATAATAGAGGATCATTTTATTCATTCGGGATAAAAATATAAATATTTTTTTCATTATCATTAATCCTGTATATAAACTGTACAGGATAAACTTCTCATGTCAACTTTTTTGTATTTTTTATTCATTTATAATTAGAAAAGCATTAGAATTATAAATGAAGAGACTGATAGTTTTTTTAGTTTCTGGGCAACAGGTAGAAGAATAAATTTAGAAAAAGGAGAGTCCGATGAAAGATAATCCACGAGATTATTTATTCATTGTCAGGCTTCTGCTTCTGTTACTTATTTTCACCTCTATAATTATATCCTGTACAAAAGAAGTAACTCAGAGTACAGAGTTTGACTTTGAAGCAGCATGTGGTAAATGTCATAGTAGTTCTAATCCCGAATATCCTCTACTGGGAGCAAGGGAAGGTTATAACAATTCCGGACATTATTTGGGTTTTGAATTACACACAAAAAATGCCTATTATGCCAACGGGGGCGGGTGTCAGCATTGTCACACTAATGAAGGATTTATAGAGTACGTTTCAACTGGGGAAATTGATCCTGAGTCTTTTGTTGCCAATCCTTCTCAACCAGGTTGCTTTACCTGTCATGATTCTCATACTACGGGAGATTTCTCAATCCGGGCAACTCCCGATGTCATCCTGGCAGATGGAGTAGAAATTGATCTTGGTGAAGCTAATTTATGCGCCTCCTGCCACCGGGCCAGGCGCGGAGGTGATGCCGTCACCCTAATGGCTGCAGATTCGGTATCACCCTACTGGGGCCCTCATCATGGCCCTGAAGCAGATCTGTTTACCGGTAACAGCGCTTATGAAACTCCCGGTAAAAAATATTCCAATTCGGCTCATACAACTGTTATGAAAGATGCATGTATTACATGTCATATGGCCCTTCCAGAAGGACGGTACAGTGCCAGTTCCGAATTAGGGGGGCACAGTTTCTCCATGACCGGAGAGGTCCATGGAGCTGAAAAAGTCAATCTTTCTGCCTGCATCGACTGTCATGGTACACTTAAACAGGCGGCCGGTTCAGATTACTATGATTATAAAGTCAAAGATTATGACACTGATGGGGTGCTGGAACCTGTACAAATGGAAGTTTACGGGCTTCTTGAGCTTCTTGTCAGTAACGACGGATCAGGGATTCTTCAGAATCTGAGTCTACCTCTTTTTAAGGCTGATGGTAGTTTTAATACTATTAGAGACAATAGTACTGAAAGGCCTGTTGAAGAGATTGGTGCTCTGTACAATTACAAACTGATTCTCGAAGACAGGAGTCTGGGTATACACAATACAAATTATACTATTCAGATCCTCTATGACACTATAGAGGCACTTGATCCCGGTTTTGATACTTCCTTAAGGCCATAATTCTAAAAAAAGGGGCAACTGAAAGGTTGTCCCTGTCAGATTTTTTTATTTTTTTGCAGATCCTTTTTCGAGTATTCTAATCAGATCTCCTATGTACTGAATGTCTTCCCCGGGGAGATCCTGCCGGTGGAGAACAAGCAGCCTTTTCATCCCCTCAAATTCGGTTTCCGTAAAAAAAAATTGTCCATCTTCGTAGTCTCGGTTAAAAAGTCGGATAAAGCAGGCGGATATCTGCTGAACTTCATCCATAGCATAATTATCCTGGAGAAAAGAGTATAATTTTGATCCGTCAACTCTTTCGGGAAGTGAGTTTTTAAACAGAGCTCCAGTCTCCTGGGCAACCAGGTTGAGATGGGTCATGGTTATTTCCCGTACTTTATTCAGAAACAGATCACCTTTATTCATTCTTAACTCTCCTGTAGAAAATGGAAATTTATCAGAGTTTTATAACTTCTTTCAACCTTTTATTTTCAAATACCTATTAATAAAGTGTTGCAGGAACAAAATTATACATTAAGGTTGTTTAATAAATTGGTATGATTGCCACCTTTTTGGCAAAAATAACCTGTGTATAACTAAATAACGGTTGATAATGGCAGTTTCTGCCTTTGGCACATCTTTTGCTAGTTATTTCTTATAATAAAATGTTTAGGGGTTACAAATATGAAATTAGGGCGATCAGCTTTAGTCAAAGCAGGTGTGGCAATTCTTATTCTCGGTGGTGGAATTACCGCTATGCAGCTACTGGCCTCCAGTAAGGCTGAAGCTAATAAAAGAGAAGTCGAAATGCCTGTCAGAAAAGTGGAAACACTTGTTCCCGTATTTAATGATATTTCTTATCTTGTTGAGGGAAATGGTTTGATTGAATCAGCCGGTTCATTGAGTGTTTTTTCCTCCCTTTCCGGTAAGGTTGTCTATTCTTATCATAATCTGTCTAGCGGAACTTATGTGGAAAAGGATGAAATCCTTTTACAAATTGATTCAAGGCAGGCGGAAAATACTCTAAATCTGGCCAGAGCGGAACTCATAAAAGCAGTAGCAGCCATAGTTCCCCAGTTTAAAGGCAGCAATGAACAGTTATATAATAAATGGAACAATTATCTGGATTCTCTCAATTTTCAGACTATTGTCACCACCGAGATTCCCAGGGTGACAGATCCCCGTGAGAAACTGCTGATAAGCACCTATGGGATTTATTCGACTTATTACACTGCCAGAAACGCTGAAATCCTCCTGGAAGAGCATACTGTTATAGCCCCCTTTGACGGCTATATATCCGGACAGGGCATTCTTGCCGGTAGCTATGTCAATGCCGGTCAGCCACTTATGACTCTTGTGGACGCCGAACATCTAAAAGTATCTGTTCCTCTGACTGTAGATGATTTAAACAGGATTGACAGTGAGGGCAATCCCTCTGTGGAAATTTACCCATCAATAGGAAATGGCACGGTTTTAACCGGATATCTAAAAGGTCGGGATATGCTTATGGACCGTTCATCACAGATGGTAAATGTTTATGTTGAATTTTCAAATCCTGAACTGGATCCCCGTTTTGCTCCGGGAAATTATGTGGATATTCTAATTGAAGGCAGGACTCTGGTCGACACGGCTCCCATACCAAGGTATGCTGTGATCGATAACCAGTTTGTTTATACCTACAAAGACAGCATACTGGGAAAAGAGAATATCTCTATCAGAGCTGTTTCCAATGATACTGTTTATATCGATAATAACCTGCCGGCCGGTACAGAAATCGTTACCACTATACTTCAGAAACCACTTATAGGCATGAAGCTCTCCAGTCTAGCCGATGGAGGGGATAAATAATGAAAAAAATTCTTACTTTTTTCGTTGAAAACCCTGTTTTGTCCAACTGGGTAATGCTCGTTATTCTCCTTTTGGGCGTATTCGGTGTCTTTAATATGAAAATGCGGATCTGGCCTAAAATGGAGCTTGATTATATTAATATAGATATCCCTTTTCCCGGTGCATCAGCCCTGGAAGTGGAAGAGGGTCTTATTACAAAAATTGAAGAGAATCTGAAAGGTCTTGAAGGTGTGGAAAGCATATATTCCTCTTCTATGGATGGATTCGGTAATATTTTTCTCATTATCTCCTCATCGCAGCCCATGTCGAAAACAATCGATAAGGTCAGGAATGTGGTGAATTCAATTGGAGGTTACCCCAGTGACGCAGAGCAACCTATTATATATCAGGAGACCGCCTGGAATCGGGCCATGCTGGTCACGATTTATGGTCCTGATGATATAGGGACTCTGAAAACAGTTGTTCAGGAATTTGAAGATAACCTGTTGCGATCGGGAAAAATCTCTCAGATTGATAGCTGGGGTCTTCCTTCAAAGTATATATATGCCGAGGTTTCTCCCGACTCTCTTCAGAAATACGGCCTGACAATTAATGACATTTCACGTGCTATCGCCAGTGCGAATCTCAATATCTCTTCAGGATCTATTGTGACGGAAAAAGAGCGCATATTAATAAGAACCTACAGTAAACAATATGAGGCAGAGGGAATTGGAAATATCCCAGTGTATTCTTCCCTCGATGGAACAACTCTCTTATTGAAACAGGTTTGCAGGGTCACAGAAAAATGGCCTGACAATGTGTTCTATACAGAAGTAAACGGGAAAAAAGCCATTGGTCTTAACATTATGTATAATAATAATGAAGATGTTGTGGAGATAGGTAAAATAGTCGATGAGAAACTGGAGGAATTCAATCAGAAATATGATGGCCTGGTCTTTTTTGAGGCTTTTATCAGAGATGTTGATGAGATTGAAACCAGGCTGGGAACCCTGACTAGAAACGGACTGATAGGACTGCTTCTCGTTGTGATTATTCTGGGCATTTTTCTTAATGTCCGCCTCTCTTTATGGGTGGCTCTGGGCATCCCCATCTCTTTTGCCGGGCTTTTATTTGTACAGTGGATTATGGGCATTACTATAAATGAGATGTCACTGTTCGGAATGATTATGGTTATCGGAATTCTGGTTGATGACGGAATTGTCATAGGCGAGAGTATTTTTTATCAATGGGAAAAAGGGGGCAAGTCCCCAAAACAGGCGGCAATAGATGGAACGATGGATGTCATACAACCTGTGTTTGTCTCTATTATCACGACTATGGTCGCTTTTGCCCCTTATTTCTTTATGTATGGAGAAATGGGTAATTACGTCTGGCAGATTGGTACTGTTGTGGTTATCTGTCTTTTCTTTTCGCTTATAGAAGCGGCGATTATTCTTCCGGTTCATCTGGCTCATTCTAAATCTCTGTCTCAGAATCAGAAGCGTCATTACCTCAGAGAAAAAATGAACAACGGGATTGTCCATTTTATTGAAAATTTATATGGACCCTTTCTGAAATTCTGTCTTAGAAATAAGTGGGCTGTCATGGCATCTATGTTCGCTGTTATTCTGACACTGGCAGGAGCCTTTATGGGAAACCATGTGAAAGCTGTTTTCTTTCCAGAGATCGAAGCACCTTATGCCATGATTAATCTTGAAATTCCCTCCGGTACATCTTCTGAAGTCTCCGAGGGGATAAGAGATGAAGTTATCGATAGAGCTCTCGAATTCGGGAAAAGGTATTCCATGACCGAGGAGGGGTATGACAATGGTATAATCGGCCATGTTTCCTGGAGTAACGGAAGTGATCTCAGTGTGTTCCTTACATTAATCCCCAATGAGATTAGAACATATACCGTGAAAGAGTTCTCCGATGAAATGAGTGAGAATCTGGGTTTTTTTCCTGAAGTGGAAAGTATCACTGTTGGGGGAGAAACGGCTTTTGGAGGGAATCCAATCTCCATCCGGTTTCTCAGCCATGATTATGATCAGCTTACAAAAGCCAGTGAACTCTTTAAAGAGGAACTGAAAGCCATTGATGGTGTCAAGGATATACAAGATGATACCCCTCTCGGTGATAAAGAGTTTGTTGTGACTCTCCGGCCAAAAGGGGAGGCCCTGGGACTGAGCCTTATGGATGTCACGTCGCAGCTGCGTCAGGGGTTTTACGGTCAAGATGTGATGACTCTTCAGAAAGGTCGTGATGAAGTTAAAATCGTCGTACAGTTTCCTCCGGAGGAGCGGCTGTCAATCAGTCAGATTGAATCTCTACCCATTCGAACTCCTTCTGGATCATATGTCCCATTTAAGGAGATTGCCGATTATACTATTGAACGAGGGATCAAAAGGATCAGGCATGAAGACGGGTATAGATCAATTCGTGTCTATGCCAATCTCGATGACACAAAAAATGACCTCAATGTAGTCCTGAAAGATCTCAATGATGATGTTATTCCCCGGGTTCTCTCTCAGGTGGAAGGTGTTTCCAAATCTTTCAGCGGTCAGTCTGAAGAAGTGGGTAAAATGATCAATTCCATGATT
>JAEINM010000155.1 GCA_016342385.1 Spirochaetaceae bacterium
GGAGAAATCCCTAAAGCATGTACTTTTTTTCCCCAGAATGGCTGGTCTGCTGTTTTGGGAAATATCATTTGAGGAACTCCCGCCCTTAGGGATGCTGCGGTTGTTCCAGCACCTCCATGATGGATAATCCCAGCCATTCGGGGAAATAACCACTTGTGAGAGACCGCCTGTACAACCAGTAATCTGTCAGGTATATCAACAATGTCCAGAGAGCTCCACCCCCTGGCAAAGATGATCCGTTCATCAGTATTCATCACTATTTTTTTAATTATAGCGGCAAGTTTATCGGGATTAGTGATAATCATACTGCCAAAACCAATAAAGACTGGTGCTTTTCCCGACAGAATAAAGTTCTTTAATTTTGGTTCAGGAGTATAATCCTCTTCGCTGGAAAGAAAACTCCCGCAGATATGATAATTCTCCGGCCAGTCCCATGGTTTCGCAATTAACACAGAGCTGTAGGCTCCCAGTTTGAGATCACTGGATCGTCTCCTCTCGGCAAAAGGTCCCCCTTTATACTTTAGTACAGAACCAAAAGTCTCTTTCTGCCATGTGTTCAGACTTTTTCGGAACATCTGCCCTAGAATCCATTCAAAATAGAAATAACTGAATTTGTTTAAAATCTTGAAATTATTGGGGAAATTGATAAGCGGATAAGCAAATTCACATGTCGGTTCCAGTGGTTGAAGGTGCACTTCCACAAGAGGAACATATAGATGATTCTTTATATAGATATCGCCAAGAGCTCCGGTCGTGGTAATAATCAGATCGGCTCCCTGGCAGGCAGTCCAATAGGCATTCAAAGTTGCTCTGGCCAATCGGGGTATCATTTTTTTTATTTCAGAAATTAGGACAAAGGGATTCCCCGTGAGTTTTTTCATCCATAGTCTCCCCTCTTCGGTCTCCATATATTCCTGCATATTGACGGGCATCGAGTGATGAATTAAACCTTCTTTTTCTATCATCAATGCAAAATTCTCACTGGCGACGACGACTACTTCACAACCTGTTCTGTGAAGCTCCTGTCCCAGATAAATTAGAGGCTGTATATCGCCCCGGGTTCCATTTGTCAGAATCACGATTTTCATTTAAAGCTGCTCCACAAAATCTCTATATTTCTCAAAATGATCCTCATCACTTCCCTGGAATCCCATAATGGAATAGATGACCAGACCATCCAATAAAGCCATCAACTGCAGGGCCTTTTTCCGGGGCTCGGTAATTTGGAACTCATTCATGCTCATCCCGTATTCCAAAATCTCCACAATCGCCTCGAGATAATGAGAATAGACCTCATTCATCATAGCCTTATAGTCACGATCTATGGTCATTCTGGAATAAATCTGCATTATAATTTTTTTACACTCTCCCTGGGACAGGTCCTGATCTGCCTGAAGAAGTCCCAAAGTCGCTTTCCCAATGATATACAGCATTTCCACGGCACTGACTTCACCGGAAACCGACTCGATAAAAGCACCGGACATTTCCATATAGCCATGAAGAAATGATTTAAAAGACTGAAGAAGCAGATTCTTTTTGTTATGGAAGTAATAGGTGACAACTCCTTTTGAAACTCCTGCAAAAGATGCGGTTTTATCGAGAGTGACCCGGTCTATCCCCTTTTCAGCAACACATTTCAGAACAGCATAAATGACCTGTTTCGTCCTTATGGGCTCCATTCCTGTTTTAGGCATCAACTCCCCCTCTCACAGACTCTCATCTGACAGATAATTGTAAAAATGTTTAAAATAACCGCCTGTTTCTTCTGTGATATAATCACTTCCAATATCCTCATTTTCGACTATTCTTTTCAGGTCATATCCATTTTTCAGAATAGAGAAATTCATCCCCTTAGAAAATATGGCCTTCTGAGGACATGTATACACACATCTCATGCACCACAGACAATTATCACCGAAAACAGGGTTCTCATTCACAAATAGGATATTCTGATTAGGACACCGCTTAACACAAATTTCACAGTGATTGCATTTTTGATTAGTTCTCAGTGATTTCACGAAATATGATGATCCATATGTTTTTTCCAGATGAGATATGCCCATAGACAGTTTTTTTAGAAAATGACCCGTCTTATATCGTCTTCTTTTCAAATTCAGAATCTCCCGACTCATGTGTTTTACTTTACCGATGGCACTGTTATACAACTGTTTTACAAGCCGGTCATCATAAGCGACAAGCCAGTTAGAAGCCATGGCGATGATACGATCATAAAAAACGTTGTAACCCCTTTTCTCGAGCACTTCAATCAATTCGGTTGATGCATTGTGATTGATGGAAATGAAATCTGCTCCTGTCTTATAAATAAAAAGGTTTTTACCACCCCCCTCGGGGAATCCTTCAACAATCCGGCTGACAATTCCGGGGGTTCCGAATCCGTAAATGGGATAGGCCAGACCAATTAGATCATAGACCTCCAGGTTGATTTCCTTTTGTGATTTCAATTGATCTTCCATGGTGTATAGCTTGACGGTACAGCCTTCCGATTCCAGCTCTTCAACAAGTAACCGTGAAATTTCTTTTGTATTTCCCGTGCCGGAGAAGTAATAAATTAGTATAGATTTCATAAAACATCCTTTATTTATACTGACCGGTCAGTATAAATAAAATATATTAAAACTATTAATTATTGTCAACATCAGCCTCTTTTACTTTTTATTCTTGTTCCTTTCTATCGCTCATCGTAGAATTCGGTTTATATCATTTTCAAAGGATTCACTATGAAAGCCAAAGAACCTGGTCATTTCCACAAGCTGTTTCCCATAGCTCATGTAGAGCTGAAATTCGGGACCAATCGCAAGAGATATCCCCTGGAAGTGGTACAGTCATCGGAAAATAAAATCCTCTATAGAAATGAATGGATTGAAGTACTCTCAAAAAAGCACACCATATCTCATGGTTCGAGCTACTCTCTCACCCTAAAGAATCTAAGTGATAAGAGTATCAGAATTACCCGCCTGAGATTTCCCGCAACAGATGGGGTTGATCGATTTTTGGAAAACCTTAATCCCAAAAAAATATCTTTTCTCAGGAATGGTCATCAGTCCTGGTCCACAACCAGAACCTACAGAGTTTCAGAAAAACCACTGAGGCCCCGCTTCAGGCTGATGTCTCTGGCCACATCCAATATGGCTAATCTCCCCTCTAATACTCCGGGAATGCTCTCTTCTGAAATGTATTCTATTATAATGGATCTGGACAGCCGAGAATCCATGCTGGTCGGGCAAAGCCCTCCCTTCGATCAATTCTTCTACATTATATTAAACGTCAACCCCAGAGGAAAAGAGAGCTTTTTCGAACTGATTTATGACTTTGGACGTCAGCTTCTTAAACCGGGGCAAAAAATTCAACTCGATGGAATCATCTTACTTAAAGGTTCAAGGCCGGAAGTGGAACAGAAATATTTCCACCGGATCCGTGAAGCTACAGGTTTTAAAGTTCCTGATAAAAACCTCCGGGGCTGGTGCTCATGGTACCAGTATTATGACAAAATCACTCCGGAAATTCTCTACAAAAACCTTAAAGCCATAAAAGAGAAAGACAAGTCTTTTGATTTTTTTCAGATTGATGATGGTTATCAGAAAGCTGTTGGCGATTGGCTGGAACAGAAACCGGCTTTTAACGGCAGAATGCAGGAACTGGCTTGTGCTATAAAAGAAGCGGGAATGAAACCGGGTATCTGGCTGGCCCCCTTTACAGTTGCAGAAAAATCGGATCTCTTTAAAACACATCCCGAATACGTTCTGAAAAATGAAACGGGGAGAAAAATAAAAGCCAGCTATAATCCTTTCTGGAAGTGTTTTTATTATGGTCTGGATGTGACCCACCCCCGCTATGCTGAATATGTAACAGAAGTTATTGATACATATGTCAATCAATGGGGTTTTGACTATCTTAAATGTGATTTCCTCTTTAGTGCCAGTCTCCGTGGTGCGGTTCACCACAACCTGGCTCTCTCCCGAGCTTCAGTTTTAAAATCCGGTATGGAATTAATTCGCCAGGCGGCCGGACAGCACACACAGATTATTGGCTGCGGAATGCCTTTATCTACAGGTATAGGATATGTCAATGCCATGAGGGTCGGTCCCGATACGGGTGACTACTGGATTAATCCCACAGCCTCGATTGTCCGTACGGGCTGTATGTTCGGAGTGCGAAATTCTGTCAGGAACTTTATGGTGCGCAGTCCAATGCATAAAAGACTCTGGCTCAATGATCCCGACTGCCTTATGATCCGCGATAAGGGAACCGGTCTGACTCGGGGGGAAAGGCGTCTCCAGATGGATGCCATTGCCATATCCGGCGGAATTCTCATGTTCTCCGATGATTTCTCTACTCTATCCGACAGAGCCCTGTCGGAAATGGAACTGATCGAAGAAGTTTCTCAGGTCTGTTTCTCCGGTCAGGCTATAGCCATTGATGTCATGGAGCGGGAATTACCAGAAATCTATTACAATACATCGGGTTATCTGGCTCTCTTTAATTTCCATAGGGAGAAAAAAAAGAGTACATATGATCTGTCAGCACTGAAAAAGTTTTCCCCCGAACCGGTAAAACTGGTCGATCTGAGAAATGGGGAAGAGTTCCCTGTCTCTGAAAAGACAGTTGTGGGGAATATGATGAAAAGAGACTCCCGTCTTTTCAGGGTGGAAAGAGTTCAATAGCTTCTTATTATTGTAATATACTCATGTAATACTCCAGACCTCTTTCTTCAGGCCTAGCAATGACACTTAACGATCGTTATTGAACTTTTATGAATTATAATGTACACTATTAGTATGTTAATGATTGATTTATGGGGAGAAAAGTGAAATGGAAGAGTATTACAGAGATATTTTGATTATTGGAACCGAGACATCCAGACCCTTATGGGAAGGCGATCTGCTATGGGAAGATCTAACCATTTTGAATATTCCCTGTGAATCAGGACTTTCCATTACGGAAATTGAGCGCAGGGAGGAGGACATTAGAATCTACGGCTACAGCCCTGAATCTGATATTCTGATGATTCGGGCAAAAGCTGTCATATTAATTCCCCATTGCCTGGAGCAGGCCTGCCAGGCCCTTGATTTAGAAACCGGTATTATAAGGGATGAGAAAAGTGGTTACCCCATAATCGACAGTAGTATGATGACCGGGATTGAGGGAATTTTCTCTTTTGACTCAGAACCTGACAGAAAAATGATGCAATCCTGTTTGTTCTCTGTCTCCAGATATTTATCGGGAATAAGAGCCCTTTCCCCAGTTTTATAGTTTTAATATTAGGTATATTTTCAGGTCTCTTTCATCACAAATCATATGGATTTAAAGTGTCCTAAGGTTTCAAGAACTCGTGCAAGGATTTATAAATCTCTTTATCTGCAGTAAACAGAACCATATTTTTTTCAATAGCTGTGGCCACGATAATAGCTTCGGGGATTTTAAGACCGAACTTTTTCCGGACATAAATTGGTAAAAGGAAACGGAGCAAGTACGATTTTTCCCTTAATCATTAAATGGGACTCCGTCCTCTAATGTGTAAATTTCCTCTTCAGGATCATTCAGAAAGTCAAAAGCACCATCCCCCTGGGCGGTACTTAAAATATCCATTGTTGAGATATCATCATCTGCAGCAATTTCATTACTGGGGAACACAATGATTTTCACATCTCCGGGAGCAAAAGGAAGTTCCTGATCTACAATGAGATGATGATTCTTGTCTATGTGTCCGATCAATTCAATTTTCTTAATTTCTGATGACATCTCGGTACCTCTAATGTATTCTATCATAATCATACTGTTAAATCTCCTCTATCCTTTGGTTATGAATACAGGAGTTTTTGTCATTTCACTTCAATTTTGGTCTTTTATTAATCCCGGATAAAAAATAATGACCTTGTTAAGCTGCGCTTGCGTCAGCTTCAACTTTCATATTATTTTAGATCACCCTTGATTTGTACATACATATAATGTACATTCATTATATGAGATACGAGTGGAATCCCGAAAAAAATGAATGGCTGAAATCGGAAAGAAATATCTCTTTCGAAAAAGTTATTTTCCATCTATCTCAGGGAGATGTCTGGAAACTGTCAGATCATCCTGATCAGATAAAATATCCCGGTCAAAAAATATACTATGTAATTATTGAGGATTATATTTATATGGTTCCTCACGTAATTGAAGAAAAGTATATTTTTTTGAAAACTATAATTCCAAGCAGAAAAGCAACACAACTATTTAAAGAGTTCAAAGGAGAGAAAAAATGAAATATGATGATGAAGAGAAATTCATACTCGATGAATTACAAAATGACAATATAACTTTATCCTCTCCTACAAAAGAGGAAATTGAATCTATAAAAACTGCTGCTGATAACACATTTAAGAAGGATAAACGCATTACCATAAGGCTTTATGATCATGATTATGTCGGGATCCAGAAAAAGGCTATGGAAATGGGAATCCCCTACCAGACACTGATTTCCGGATTAATTCATAGGTATATTGAGGGTGAAGTTAAAATTAAGACAGGTTAATCTATAAAATTAAAAAACATAAGATGTTTGTTGAACCAGACAGAGGAATCCTCAGTAATTAAACCGGGGAAATAGCTCTGCAGGTTAACAAGTTTCTTATGGGGATTATCTATATCCCAATAGAAATAGAATCAATATTGAGATGAGTCAATTGTATAATTTTCAAACTTCCTTGTATCTTTATCCCAATATATTACCGGGCCATCGGTCACTGATTTTCCATTATCATGATAAAAATCATAACTTATTGTCAATGTTTCATTATCTAATAAATCTAATTTCCAACCATATGAATCTAAAGAAGTTGAAAAGAGATTTTCACCATTGGCATCAATTATTTGTTGTTGATTTATATACAAGAAAATTTCAACTTTAGCCCCATCAAATGAACAAATTATTGCTCTATCAAATATACTTTTTTGAATATTCACATTGTGTCCAACAATGTAAAACATTTTGTTATCAATTAAAACAGAATCAATTTTTACAAAAGACTCCGAGTTAAAATAATTTGATAAAAACAAACTATTTATTTTACTAATATTTTCAGAGAAACAATAAGTACTCAATGATAAGAATACTACAATAATTATTATCTTTTTCACAAACGATTCTCCTATTGCACGGGTTCTTTCACATTTTCTTGACGTTTATTCTCATTTTCTTGATTAGAAAGATTCTCAACCTTTCCCCAATCAATTCTATGCATAGTTCCACTTGCGGGTGGAGCCCCTTCTAATTCATTAATTTCACCAGGATTATTCAAATCGTTTTCTGGCCCCCCAGTTGGATTTACTCTACCATCTTCCAATAACGTCTGAACATGTACAACTTTTCCTTTAGCATGCAATCCTCTTATATCTCCTTCGATAAAAGATTTATCCTCAACTGGTAATGTTAACTTTTTTACAATTTCGTTAGCTGTCATATCAGGTAGTGTATAACCCATTTCTTTTAACCCATATAAAATCGAACCTGAGCAGTCCACCCCTCCGTCTTTTACTGGATCGTTTCCTCCCCAAATATAATCCTTCCCGACTAAATCAGTCTGTGTTTGGGCAAATTTTTTGTTGTATCCGAAAAATGGAGTTTTATTACCACTGTAATATAAATTAGAATCCATTCCTGCATATGATGGATCCAACCCAGTCGGATCAACAAAGCTCAGCGGATTATTACTACAATAAATATACCAGTTTGTGCCATCTTTAATCGGATCTTCTGTTATAAACCTCCCAAGGCTGGAATCATACCACCTAGCATTGAAGTAATACAAACCTGCTTCTGCAGGCCTCTTATCTCCCCCGATCATTTATCACCCGTAACTATGAAGTCCCGATAGAAGATAATTCACTCCGAAAAATGTGAAAAGGGTAAATCCGTATGCCACAATCTGAATGATAGCTGAGGCTCTGCCCTTATATTTTTTAATAAACCGCATATGCAGATACGCTGTATAGGTCAACCAGGTTATAAGGGCCCAGGTCTCTTTGGGATCCCAGCTCCAGAAAGCACCCCAGGCAGCTTCTGCCCAGATTGCTCCGAAGATAAGAGCACCAGCTGTAAAAATCGGGTAACCGATTGCAGTAGCGGTATAGATAATTCTGTCGGCATTGGCTTTTTTTTCTTCATCCTTAACTACCAGATAATAAATGGCAGCAATGAACGCCACAGTAAAAAACGCTTCCCCGATAAAGGCAAAGGTTACGTGAAGAACAAGCCAGTAGGACTGAAGGGCCGGTATGGGGGGCTGTATATCGCTGGGGGCTATGGGGGAGGACGCTATCGCCAGGAGCATAAGAGCCACAATAGTACTTCCAAAGACTATGAAGGGGTAGATATTCCACTTCTTCTGGACTCTATAGGCAAAGAGAACCAGGGCAATAACACCGGAATAGAACACTAATGATTCAAAGGTGTTTGTCACCGCTACAAAATCGATCAGTAGGC
>JAEINM010000156.1 GCA_016342385.1 Spirochaetaceae bacterium
TCATACTTTCTGCCAGAAGAGAAGATGCTGATATGCTCATAGGTTTCGGCGGCGGGGCAGATGATTATGTTACCAAACCTTTCAGTCCCGGCGTTCTGACTGCCCGAATTCGAGCACACCTTCATAGAATTGCCAGTGAAAAGGGGCAGAATGACAATCATACCATCTTCCGTTTCGGGGAAATACTCTTTGATCCCGGGCACTACACACTGAAAAAAGAAGATGAGAGGATTGATCTTTCCAGAAGGGAAATGGATCTTCTTCTTTTCCTCACGAAAAACAGAGGTCAGGTCTACTCTAAAGAGCAGATATATAAA
This sequence comes from Spirochaetaceae bacterium, assembly GCA_016342385.1. GTDB lineage: Bacteria > Spirochaetota > Spirochaetia > DSM-2461 > DSM-2461 > Spirochaeta_F. Next base: position 318 of record JAEINM010000156.1, read on the forward strand.
GAGGTCTGGGGGAATGAATATGGAGATATTTCCACTGTTACCGTTCATATGCAGCGCCTGCGGAAGAAGATCGAAATCAATCCCGCCGAGCCGGTCTATTTAAAAACAAAATACGGATACGGGTATTATCTCTCGGCCGAAGAAGACAATGAAAAATAACTTTAACCTTAAAACAATGTTCACTCTATTTCTCGCGGCTCCTTTTCTCGTGATTATTGTCATGATTTTTATTTTCATGGGTCTGGCCGAGAGCAGAAGTACAATGCTGCGATCTCTGGAAGCTCCGAAATATCTCATCGATCCCATTATCTCTATTATCGAGAACAATTACACTCCTGAGGGGGAAGTCGGGGGAATCCTTATGCTCCTCGATGGCGATGGTAAGATTCTCTATCCGCCCATTGCGGACAAAAGGGAAACACTGGAAATCGATTTTTCCTTGCTGTACAGCAAACTTCTCAGCAGTGGAATGACAAATATCAGTATTACGAGATATGTCTATAATGGGGAACCGGGACTTTGTTTTTTCGATAACACTTATGTCCCGGCTGTCCTGAAACAGCATATAAGAATAGGAATTTCCCTTTTTATCATCATCATTTCCTGTCTGGGGCTCATTTTCGGTCAGGTTTCAACGGTTATAATTAATAATTCCATTAAAACTCTGGTCGATGCATCGGATCTTATCGCCAATGGGAATCTCGATGAGACAATTACCCTAAAATACAATAATGAACTGGTTCATGTGGCAAAGGCCATCGACAGAATGAGAGTGGAACTGCGGGAAAAAAGGAATATGGAACAGCGTTTTGTCATGTCTGTCACCCACGACCTGAAGACTCCTCTGACCTCTATAAACGGTTATCTGGAAGCGATTAATGATGGTATTATAAGTGATCCCGGTGAAATTAAAGAATCCATCGTTATGATGCAGAAGAAAACCGATCTACTCGATTCCCGCATAAATGAACTTTTAGATTACACTAAAGATTCGACTGCCGGATGGCGGGATCAATGGAGAGAGATCAATGTCTTTTCCTGGCTACATGAATTATCCTCCATGTTCGAAAATGATGCACAGCTATGTAGTAGGAAATTTGTCTCCTCAATCAATATGGACAGGGATGTCACAATAAAATGCAATGATAAACTAATGACAAGGGCTCTGGAAAATCTCTTTGATAATGCCTGCCGGTATACAGAAAGTGAAGATTCTATTTTTCTGACAGCAACAGCAGTAAGGGATTCGGATAAAATCCGTTTAGAAATAATTATGGAAGATTCCGGTTCGGGGATTGATGAAAAAGACAGGGATAAAATCTTTGAACTTTTCTACCGCAATGACCGGGGACGCAATAGCCGTGGTATGGGTATCGGCCTGGCTTCGGTTCAGACTATAGTGAAAGATCACGGCGGGAAAATCAGTTGTGGAGAGTCTCAATGGGGCGGAGCAAAGTTTGCTATGGAGCTGGAGTTTTTGCTAACGACGTGATTCTTTATAATATCCCTTCAGGTCTTTAATAATCCCGTCTATCTTATTATTGCTTTCCTCATCTATCTGAACAAACTGAACACCGATGGTATCGACAATTACCCAGATCACTTTTGCCGGTAGTTGAATCTCAGTCTCATTATCCAGGCGTTTGATATGCAGTAAAACCAGATCATCTTTATCAAAATCGGTTTTTTCCGAAAAATGCAAAGCGGCTCCCGAATGTGAGAGATTGAGGAGAAGTATACTATTTTTTATATTTACTGTTATTTGCAGCTTTTCCGGTTCCTGTACTATGAATCGCTGCTCATTTCTATTGCCCAATGTTAAATACTCCGATAATTTGTCTTATATTGTATTATATATAGAGATATTACTATAATTTGCTGAAAATGGATAGTCTTCTGGGTGTTCCTGGCCTGTTTGGGGTTTTAATCTGCTCAATTTTTTACTTTTCCAGGAAACAGAAAAAATTCACAGAAAGTGAAGAAATGAGAGATCTCTATAAGGCTCGTGTACAATATCATAGGGATGTGGCACATTTAATTAACTCCGGCCATGAGAAAGGTCTTAATGAAGGGCGAGAAGAGGGGCGAAAAGAAGGGAAGCAGGAAGAAAAGCAGGAAATACTAATTCGGTAAATTAATAGTAAATTCGGTATTTCTGATGAGCTTAAGAAAAATATATTAGCAGAGGATAATCCCGGTACTCTGGATGATGCTTTTGATATTATTTTAAATGCTAAAACAGAGGAAGAAGTATTAGCTGTATTTCAGAAATGATAATAGTCCCTTCGATCCCTTCGGTACGTAAAAAAGTTCCGAAGCACCGGTTGTTGAGTTTTTCAAAAAAAATAAAAATTAATTGAAGCAGCAGAAGTCTTTCTGCTGTAGTACCTATTGTATAAGGATATATAACACTATTGGATGTTCAGGTAGTGGTTAAGTATACAGGAGGTTCAATAAATATCATGAGAGGTTTCAGATAGTTTTAAGATGGAAAGTTGTTACTGGGCAAATGGGGATTTTGTTTTGTACTGTTCGGCAGGTTTGGTGGATGGGGATCTTTTTGTCATTGAATTTAGGATTGTGGATGTCGTGACAATTGCTGTTGGCTAATACTAAAAATGATGTGACAGGCTATTTTTCATATGAAATAGGTTAAATATCATACTATAGTATTATTGTGTAATTTTAAAATTCATTTTAAAATTATTTTAAATATTTGGTTGTATCGATTAAACTAAGAGTGGATCTCAGGTAAATAGGCATATAATTCATAATTTTCTATTAAAGATAGTCGCATCGTAAAAAGCTTTTTATTTTGTTTTATTGTCGCTAGTTTTTTCTGTAATGAAAACCGATAAATATTGTGCAAATTTTGGAAAAAACCGGATAAGTGACTAATGTATAATTCTTTTTTTTCTAAAATGAATTTTCTCAATATTATTTAGTTTTAATTTTTAACACAAATTAAAATTTTTAAATGATAAAGAATCATGTGGAATAATTAGAAATTACATAACAAGGGGTGAAAATATGAAAAAGATTTTGATGATTTTTGTTTTGTTCAATATCTATTTATTTGTAAGCTGTGCTCAGGCTCTAGTCTATGAAGAAGTAACAACTGAAGAAGCAGCTGTAATTATGGATCTTGTTGATATCGCAGCTTACATACAAGGTGTAGACCCTGAAGGAAATATTTATACATTTTCTAATTTCGATTTGACACAAATTAATGCTTCAGATCCTTTGGTAGAGAGTTATCTTCTTCTCAATGGAACAATTTCAACATCTGATGGTGGGAATACAATATTTTATGATTTAACAATTACAGGGGGACCTGTTTTTACATTGGAATGTACGGTTGATTTAGTTAATGGTGTGTATATTGTATTTATTGCAAATGGTTATGATATGAAAAACTCTATGAATGAACATTCATAACTAATAGTTTAATTAAGTAACTATTAGTTATTAGATATTATTATTAAATAGTTAGTTTTTTGATGCAAGCTATATTTGTTTGTTATAAAAATTGAATATTAGTACCTCTCAAAAAAGGAACACTATATGTATAAGCAAAGAATATATTTACTTCTTATTTTTCTTAATTTCCCACTTTTTTTTATTAGTGCTTTTGAATCAACAAATACATTGATTGATTATTACAAAAAGCATGAGAACGATAAAATTTACATAGATGTTACTGCTGGTAGTTATAATAACGTTTTAAAATCTGGAAATACTTTTTATCATGGATCAAATGGAATTTCTTTATCTTTTATAAAAGATGAACAAACTTTTGGAGCTAATTATTGGTATCAGTGCAAATGGAAAGATGTTGAATTGTTTTCTTGGAAAGATACATTAGGCGGTGTTAATGATGGAACCATTATTAAAAGGCTATATGGTTCTGGAAAATTAGAAATCAATGTATATAAAAATGAGGCTTTCAATCGAAATCAATATATGGGATCTATTATAGTTTACATTGTTTCTGACGATAAATCTCCTTATACACCTTCATTTCTAACAGCTGGGATTTCAAGTCCAATATGGTTATATCAAGACATTGATACAAAAGAATATTTTTTTAACCAAGGACAAAGTCTTTTAGTTGATTCAGCAACAAGATTATTGAATCTAAATTATTCCTCAGAAGGAGATAGACGTTCTTCATATACCGATATTAATGGAATTGGTATAGAATATTACACCCTTTTTGAAGATGGTAGTTCTTTATATCAAGGATCATCGAAAAGTATTGATGTTGATTTAGCTACTTATAGTGAAGATTTTAACGCCAAAGTAAGTGCTACGGACTATTTGGGCCATGTTAGTAGTGAAGGTTCTCTAAATATCTTACGTGATATAGAAGCTCCAGATTATAACGTTAGCTATAAAGTAGAACCAGCTGGTCAGACAAATTCTTACATAGTTACAACGTTTTTAACTGATATAAAAGATGATGATGTTTCTGGAAATGGTGATGGTGACAATGAAGATGGATCACAATTCAGCCAGCTTAATACAAGACTTTATTTTACTCTAGGTGAAAATATTAAAGACGCTTCAACTATAAATGAGAGTCCAGAAAATATCTATGAAGGTGATATTGGAGGATTAGATGTAATTGGTCTTTTAGATGATCCAGATGCTTCAGCACCAAAGGACTTGGCTACAACTCCACAAATTGGATTTGCAGAATATTTCGATGAAAATGGAATTAAAGTCGATAACACATATTATCTTAAATTCATTGTTGAAGCCAACACAGAACTGGAAACTACTTTAGTCGTTGCGGATAATGTTGCCAATGCTGCAATCGAAGATATCATTTATAACATTCCAGGACAACCTGCAGTCGAAATGACAGAAGACTTTGAAACAAAAATTGTTTCAGATTGTCCCGGACTTCCTTATTTGGATCTCTATTTAAAACTCCCAACTTCCTATGATGCTGCGCAATCATTCAGCAGCTTGGACTTTACTATTGCATTAAAAAAAGATTTAACCAGACAAAGTTTCCTCGATATTATGGCTCCTGATGATTTATGGATTGAAGACTTCGTTTTAGCGGATCCTAAATTTAAGATAGCTCATTATAATATTCCCCTTTTTGATGAACCTCGTGAAGTTTATGAAACTTCCGGTAATTTCTCTTTTTCCTATATAGAGGAGACATCTGATGGAACACAAAATGAAAAATTATATAGCGGCACATTTGGGGAACTTGAACTAACAGCTCCAAACATTCCCCTCTCTGAAAACAATCAGTTTGCATTATCAATCACCAGAAACAATAGCGATTTAACCGATCAGATAACCTATGAAGATCTCAACAACGAAAAAACAAGAGAAATATTCTTTAATGAAGAAATGACTTTAGCCCTAAATGAAACTGAAGATAGAGAAGGCGATGAGCTTAGAATCGGATATATCGTCGCAGGCGAAACAGAAATACACTATACAACACCCGACTTGAATGGAAATCATATCCTTGAAATAAGTTCCGGTCTGAGTGAATTATCCATTGAAGAAAATTTTATAGAAAATGATTCTTTCCATAATAATATTTTTAATGTATTACTTGTCAAAGATGAAGAAATAAATGAAAACACCTTTGAACTTTTGATAAAAGGAAATGAAGTAGAACCTCAAGAATATCCAATAAGCAGTAATGGCGAATTCACTGCCGTATTTACTGAATATACAGAACCGGGAATTCTGGAAAAACCAATAGATCGATCAGGGTTTAACAGCGCTATCATATTCGATGCAGACACTTTCAATTTTGATTTATCTGACGAAGATCTAGCTACAGCTTGGGCATCTTATGATAAATCCACATCGGTAGATTTCCTGAATGACGGAACCGATACCGGGACATTTGCATTTGAAACACAGGAAAATAATGAAGTTTTTCACCATCTGGGAATTCGAATAGAAGATAATGCAGGTAATGTTAAGTTTTTCCATAAAAAAGTAGTCGTTGATACTAAAGCTCCATCTCTATTTATTGTAGGTCTTGATTCAGTCATTATGGAAAAAGATACAACGATCGTATATTCCTTTGATCCTGTAAATTCTCAGATTCATCTTATACCTCATAGTCCGGATAGCGGTTATCTAGAGTTAATTAGAGATCAGAACAGCTACTTATTTGATAACCCACCAGTCCTTAGTGAATACAGACTTGATTGGCGTCCGCTCAATAACCAGACATTAACTAAAGATGATTCAAACAAGGCAGGAATTATTACACTGGATAATCAATACATTTCCAATAAATATTTTTCTGTGGAACTGACTATTACCGACTTTGTCGGTAACTCCAGTATCCAGACCTTGCATTATTACAATCCTGTTAAATTGGGTGATGATATTAACCGTTATTTACTTCCGACGGATCTGGAATGGAATTCTAATGATAAATATCACTATTTCAGTTGGGATGAAGTCTCAGAAGGTGCTGCAGATCTCTCAGAATACAATCTCTATAGGGACTACGGGAATGAAACCAGAATATGTGAAAATCTAATAGATACAGACCTATTACCTCATGAGAAAGCGGATTATCTATTATTCGGAGTAAACGGTTCCGGTTATGAAAGCACCCATGAAGGCAGTTATATTCCCTTCTCCAGAGTTGTGAAAAACAATCAGCCGCAATGGGAAAATGTATTAATCGAAAATGACCACACAGATACTAATGGAAAATCCTACACCGGTCCATTTACAATTTTTAATTTATTGAGCACAGAAGCAGATGGAGACCGACTTGAGCTGAACACATATGTAAATGGTTCTATCTGGGATAGTCGGGATCTGAGTAATTCAGGTTTTGATGTTGTTTCAATGGAGGACCTTAGAGCAGATATTGAACAATGGGAGAATAACATTGATTACAATGTCGTTTTTACTCTGACAGACTATTGGACAGATCATGAAGGCACTCTTAAAACAGGCAATAGCATCCAGTTGCCTATGATGTTTTTTACATATGATAACGAAGGTCCAAATCTCGCTGACTTCTTTATGGAAACAAGAGAAGATTACAACTACGGTTATGGTGATCTTTTAGTTTCGCTCACAGATAATCAGTCGGGCAACGATAATCAGAATTCATTCTTTACTGCTTCTAACGGAAGCGATCTTGTCGCTGAAGTTCTCGAAGAAAATAGTGATTATACTCATAGAATATCCGGTCTTGATGATGGGACAAACATGACTATTGTTCTGAATCTTGTGGACAATCTAGGCAACAGCAGCAGCTTTCCTCAATCTGGGCTTAATAAGGATAGTGTCAGTCCTGGAATAAATGATCTAAACAGCGATGAACTGATCTGGAATGATCAGTATCTGAACAATACAGGTGTAATGCCCCTTACAATAAACTGGCAGGATGACCGGTCAGGAATTGCCGATGCAGCTTACCGGCTGAAACTGAATGATGAAATTGTTTATGAATCTTCTATTGATAGTCTCGAGAGCCCAATGAGCAGCACAAGCGGAATTTGGAATGTCAGCCCCTCTTTTAAAATTATGCCAAAAGAAGAAGATTCTTATACATTGGAGGCGAGAGTTGTCGACCATGCAGGTAATCCCGGTGAATGGGTTGAACTAAACCGGAAGATACGTTTTGATTATTTTGCTCCTTCCATATCCATTTCTCCGGCAGGGGGATGGGTTATTCAAAAAGGTTCGGTATTCTTTAATGGAACAGCACCGATTGTTGAATCTTCTAGTTCTGATGGAACAGAAATTGTAAACACTTGGTACTCGCTGGAGACACAAGATCTGGTGGGAATTCCAGTTGTTCTGAATACTTTGGATAATCTTGCAGCAAATATAGTAAACGGCAATAATTATGAATTGTACATGTGGGCCGAAGATGCTGCGGGCAACCGTGGAAAATCTCAAGCTTTAGCTTTTTCAAGCGATACCCAGGCACCAGAAATCGGATCTTTAAACTTTGCTTTTATCGACACACAGGAATCTTATGCTTCCGGTGAAGCGGTGCGCTTCTCGGTTTCCATGGAAGATGGCGGATCGGGTGTAGATGATTATTATGTTGCCATAGGTCAAGATGTTTCAGGAACTTTTGCTCCCTTGCTTACGGAAAATGTGACCGGTCGGACAGAAGAGGGGTATATTAAA
>JAEINM010000157.1 GCA_016342385.1 Spirochaetaceae bacterium
TCCCGAAGATGATTGGGACCATACACAGAGACCATGGTTTACCGCTGCAACCTCAGGTGATGTGAAAATGATCGAATCTTATTACGACACTCAGACAAATGAACTTGTAATAAGTATGTCCCGGAAAGTTCATACTGTGGATAATGTGGAACTGGGGGTGATAGCTCTGGATGTAACATTGAATGTCCTGCGGGATCTGGTTCTTCCCAAAGTTTTAACAGAGAATGGACAGACCTATTTGCTAGATGATAAGGGGTTTTTTCTGATACATGACGACCCTGCTCTGACTATGCAGAATGAAGCCGGTAAGGAGAGAAACTTTCTTACGGAATTCCCCGAACTCGATGAATATTACGAGGCTATTTTTGTCACTGAACCCCTCATTATTATGGATAAAAAATCCGGTTTATATATATCCGCCATTCAGAATCCTGAAACAAAGTGGGTGCTTCTCAGCATCGGACCTCTTTCTGACATCTATGGGAAAATGAACAGGTCTCTGTTTCTTTTGGGAATGGTTATTTTGGCTGTTATGGTTATTGTTTACTTTCTTATAACAATAATCTCCCGTAATGCTACAAAGCCTCTACGTGTTGTAGCGGATCTCATTCATGAAATATCCGAAGGAGAGGGGGATCTTACTAGTGAACTCACAGTCAAAGGCAATGATGAGATTAGCGCATTGTCGAAGAATTTTAATATCTTTGTTCAAAATCTGAGAGGGATAATCATAAGATTGATGAAAATCTCTAATGAAAATCTTGAAGCCAAGGATATGCTTGTGGCATCGGAAGAGGAAACGACAGCTTCCATGACAGAGATAACAGCCAACATCAGATCCATATCGGATCAGATAAATTCACTTGAGGGGATTGTAAAAGAGTCTGATAGTGCTTTGGGTTTGATACAGGGGAGTCTGAATACCTTAAATAGTGATATAGAAGATCAGACAAGTGCGACTGAACAATCATCTGCCGCTATTACAGAAATGGTTGCCTCTTTGAATAATGTTGCACATATAACAGATAAAAAGAGAGAATCCACAAGCCAACTGGTCCTGACGGCTCACGAAGGTGGTGAGAAACTCAGTCAGGCCGTGGAATCTATAAAAGATGTTTCTGATAATGTCGATGAAATAATGGATATGGCCAACATCATTGCCTCTATTGCGTCCCAGACAAATCTGCTGGCTATGAACGCTGCCATAGAGGCCGCCCATGCGGGAGATTCGGGGAAAGGATTTGCTGTTGTTGCCGACGAGATTAGGAAACTGGCCGAATCTTCAGCAGAGAGTTCAGGAAATATACAGAGGAATCTGAAAGGAATTGCCGAGAGGATTCAGACCACTGTTGAAAGGGCCAGTATTACCAGCGATGCTTTTGTCAATATTGATAGGGAGATTAAAGATGTGGCACAGGCTCTATCGGAGATCTCTGCCAGTACAAAAGAACTTTCTACCGGTGGTCAGGAAATACAGGTGGCAATGAATACTTTAAACAGTGTTTCTTCAAAAGTTCATGAGGGTTCTGTTATTATGAATGAACAGCAGCAGATGATTAATGACGGAATTAGTAAGGTCAGCGATATCTCCAGAACGGTTTCCGGAGGAATCCAGGAAATAGTACTGGGAGCAGATGAGGTCGTTAAATCTATGACGGGAATAAATACACTGTCCATTCAACTGGCAGATCTGGCAGAGCGAATGGGGAAAGAATTATATAGATTTAAAACCTGATATCCTGCCCGCAGGGAGTTAATCGGGAGTATAGGTTTTAAATCTGATTATCACCCAGGCCTGTATTAATAATATACCTACCAGCATCCATCTCACCCAGAGGGTATCAATCAGAAATATCATGGAACCGCCCACAGAAATCCATGTAAAAACCAGGATGGATATTTTAGCCTTTATGCTTAATCCCTGTTTGGATTCAAACCGTTGAATTGAAGGTCCCAGAAATCTGTTGTTTATAAGCCAGTTTTTAAATTTCTCCGAGCTCCTGCTGAAAAAATACAGTGCGCCTAGTGCAAAAGGGAAGGTCGGGAGAATGGGGAGAAATGCTCCTGCAATACCGATTCCTGATAGTAATAGCCCTAACATAATGTATATTGCTTTTTTCATAAATGGTAGATTAGCTCAGTTCAGATCCTGTTTCAATAGGAAAAAGTTCATGATTTTCTGGATTATTTCTTTAGAGGGATATGAGAAAGCTGTGATAGACTAGTTTTATGGCTCATAGAACACTAAAGAAATCATCTTATGACAATTTAATCGACAGACTCAATCGTTTTCCTCAAGGGGCACCACCATCGGAAACCCTCTATCAGATTCTAAAGGTTCTTTTCAGTGAACGGGAAGCCGAACTGGTTTCCCTACTGCCCATTAGACCATTTACTGCTGAAAAAGCGGCCAGGAACTGGAAGATGGATCTGAATCAGGCTAGTAAAATCCTTCATGAGCTGGCTGGTCGGGCCATTCTGGTCGATATGGAAAAAGAGGGCATAAGCCGTTATGTTTTACCTCCGCCTATGGCGGGATTTTTTGAGTTTTCTCTTATGAGACTCAATGGTAAAATAGATCAGAAGCTGCTGGGGGAACTATTTCACCAGTATCTCAATGTGGAAGAGGATTTTATCCGTGACCTCTTTGTTCAGGGAGAAACTCAGCTCGGGCGGATCTTTGTCAATGAAGCGGTATTATCAGAAGACAATGCTCTCCATGTTCTCGATTATGAGAGGGCTTCTGAAGTGATTAGAACAGCAAGCCATATAGGAGTGGGAATCTGCTATTGCCGGCATAAAATGGAACACATGGGTAAAAATTGTGATGCCCCTATGGATATCTGTATGACATTTAATAACAGCGCCGCTTCACTGACAAAACACGGCTATGCCAGAAAAATTGATGCTATGGAATGCCTGGATCTTCTGGATCAGGCTTACTCCCACAATCTTGTACAGTTTGGAGAGAATATTCAGCAGGGGGTGAATTTTATCTGTAATTGCTGCAGCTGCTGTTGCGAGGCCATGGTCGCCGCCAGAAAATATGGTTTCATGCAGCCCGTCCATACATCAAACTTCTTACCCGAGATCAACAGAGAGAGTTGTAGTGGATGTGGGAAATGTGTCAATGTCTGCCCTGTTGAAGCTCTCGGGCTGTTTTCGGCCAGTGATCCCCGGGACAGGAAAAAGAAAACTGCCAAGGTCGACGAGAATATCTGCCTGGGGTGCGGTGTCTGTGTCCGTGTCTGCCATCACAACAGTATCAGCCTTAAAGGGAGAGACAAGAGAGTCATTACACCGGTCGACTCCACTCATAGAACAGTTCTGATGGCTATTGAGAGAGGAAAACTGCAGAATCTGATATTTGACAACCAGATTTTATTCAGCCACAGGGCATTGGCCGCTCTTCTCGGCGTTTTGCTCAAGTTACCACCGGCCAAACAGATTCTGGCACAGGAGCAGGTGAAATCCCGATATCTGGCGAGGGTTATCCGCTGGTATAATAAAAGAAATATCTGAATAAAATCACTAGGTATTATTTTATAGTCCTCATCCTTGAAGATTATGAAATTCAAACATCAGATATTTTTATTTGAAATTAGAGAGAAACAATTCCTCGCTGACAAAATTGGAATCGTCAATCAGATTCCCATCCTTGTAATATCTGACATAGGGAACCAGGTCATTATTGAAGACCGATTCTTTCACATTCATAAATTCATTGAAGTATGGTTTCCTGTTGTAGGAGATATAAAAGGTCTTTATCCCCTTTTCTTGTGTTTTTTTCAGCCATCGCGACATAAACAGCCATTGAGGACACCAGTCCTGTGTCATAATGACTGCAACCTTATCGTTGCTTTTTAGAATTTCTTCTGGTATTTCCCTTTTATCAATTATTAATGAGGCCTGAGAATCTGTAATTTCTATCATAATTATTAATATATCTGCTATATATGAAAATAGCAATGTAAATCTATGAATTAAAACTTATCATATCACTTACTTTTAATGACGGGTGTATATATTTAGGTTTATTCATAGGTTTTCCCTCAATTAAAAAGGCAGATTCCGGGCAGAACTGAATACAGCTCATACATCGCTGACAGTTTCTGGCAAAAGTCGGTTTTCCCTCTTTTATTGTAATATTATCTACCGGGCAGGCCTTTGCACAGATTCCGCAGCTGTTGCAGTTTTCCGCTACAGTAAACTCAGAATCCCAGGCTCTGGTGTCCCGGATATAGCGGGATGGAGAGATGACTTGAGGTAGTAGATAATTCAGAAAATTGGCTTTTTCAATCATCTTAACTGACAGAGTTATATCCTTGGCAATTTCATGGCATTTTTCCCGGGCATTATTGACCTTTTGTTCTAATATTTCCTTTTTCGGTTGAATCAGGTTGTAATACCAGCCATTCATATAATTAGATGCGATTACAATTTTTCTGCCATAATGGAGATCCGATCCTCTCGTGATCAAAGCCTCTTTCAGGTGTTTCAGGCTATAACCGGGATCTCCTCCGGCGGTAGCTACACAGTATGTATATGCAGTATCAATTGTTTCAGCCCCGGTAATAAATTGGGCAACAAGTTTTGGCATGGTGCCGTAAAAACAGGGGAAGACAAAGCCGATTGTTTCACCGCTAATTGTCCAGTACTTCTGTTTCATCAGCCTGGGTATTGAGATGATTTCAGTGTTTTCGAGATTTTCACTAATATCATTGGCAATCTGCAGAGATGTTCCTGTTGATGAAAAAACATAAATTCGATTCATAATAACCTTCCTTTTAAATTATCTACCAATATGGTCGATTGTTTGATTTTGTTGAAAAAAAATGCATTTCTTCTGCATTTTTTTTTATTCAGCAAGGGGCCAGACCTTTTAGCATCAGCCCGATCACTTGTTCAATCTGATGTTTAACAGCTTTATATCCCGCTTCTCTTTCTGATAAGGCCATGTCCAGGGGGCATTGTACCTGGAGCAATCCATTTGAAACCATGAGTATCATGCGGGCCGTTTCCACAGGATCACAATTATTCAATTCTCCCTTTTTCACGGCATTGGCAATCATTGCACTGACCTGTTTGATATCATCGGCTATTATTTCCTGAAAAACAGATTGGGTTTCATCTTTATTCTGTGACATCTCTGAGTTTCCCGAGAGATAGTTCATAGCTATTATCTGAGAAAAATCGATTTCACTTTTTAAAAACTCGATGATCTGCTCTGCTAATGTTTTTGATTTCAGATTGTTTCTCAAGGTAATCATATGTTCAGACCGCAGGTTGTAGACTACCGCTGAATATAGGGCCAGTTTGTCTTTAAAATGATAGTAAAGAGAGGCTTTGTTCATTCCCACTATACGCCCGATATCGCTCATAGTGGTTTTGCTGTAACCATAGTTGGTGAAACACTCAATGGCGGCTTTTAAAATCAGATCCCGTTTTTCCATATATTCCTTTTCAAACAATATAACCAAACGTTAGAAAGTTTGTCAATAACATTTTCACTTTTTTGTATGAAAGTTGCCTCATCTTAGTTATATTAAATATATAAATTGTTGAATATAGAGTGTGTTATGAAAATATTAAATATAAAATATTCATTTGGATTATTCATATTTGCGTCGGCTTCTATTTTACTCCCCGGTCAGGCGAATAACGGATTTGACCTATCAAACTCTCTGATAGATATAAATGAAATATATAGAGGTGGCCCTCCGAGAGACGGGATCCCCTCTTTATCCCATCCCGAATTTCTTTCTGTTGATGATGTGGATTACCTGAAAGATGATGATATTGTTATCGGTCTGGTCAGAGGAAATACAGCCAGGGCTTATCCGACTCGTATACTCATCTGGCATGAGATAGCCAATGATATAATTGAAGGGGATCCTGTAGCTGTCGTCTATTGTCCCCTATGTGGTACCGCTATGGTTTTTGACCGGAATATAAATGGAAGAGTTAGAGATTTTGGAGTATCGGGACTGCTTTACCAGAGTGATGTATTGATGTATGACAGAGAAACAGAGTCCCTCTGGTCACAATTGGAAATGAAATCGGTCAGTGGTCCTGAGGCTGGAACGTCTTTAAAATGGCTCTCCAGCGAACACATGACCTGGAAAACATGGAAAGAAAAGTATCCTTATGGAGAAGTGCTTTCCATCAATACGGGATTTAACCGCAATTATGCCGCTAACGCCTATGCTGAATATTTTGCCACAGACCGAACCATGTTTCCTGTTCCGCATACACGTAATGAACTTCGTAACAAAGCACTTGTAATCGGAATCATCATTAATGGAACGGCTAAAGCCTATTCTGTAGATTCATTTAACTCAAATAGTTCTGTTCACGATAGAATTGGGAATCAGAGAATTAATATTTCATATAATGAATTGAAAAAGTACCCCACAGTTCGAGATGCTACAGGAGAAGATATACCCTATGTCATGTCCTTCTGGTTTGCCTGGCAGGCCTTTTATCCCGATACGGAACTGTGGAATCCCTGAGAGTCGAGAGTCGCTGCCTCGCACCAGAAGTCACTCTAAAACAAACCCTAGAAATAGAGAAAGACACAATAACCATTCATCGGTGCTCTGCTCCGGTGATTTTTATTAATAGACCATTAGATCTTTTATATCCACTTGTATTATAATTGAAATTGTAATGGAGGGGTTAGTGCATGTTTATGATATTTAAACGGATCATTATATCAGCTTTTATTTTTTTTATTTTTATCACAAAGATATCCGCCGATCAGATACCCGATTTCACCATTATGACAGAGGACTGGAAACCCTATCAGTACGAAGAGGATGGTCAATTAAAAGGGATCGCTGTGGATTTACTGGTTCTGATCTTCAAGGAGCTGGGATCCCTACAGGGAAGAGACGATATTCAGATGGTTCCCTGGGCCAGAGGATATTACACTGCACAAACTATAGAGAACACTATTCTTTTTTCTACAACCAGAACTCCCGAAAGAGAAAATCTTTTTAAATGGGTCGGTCCTATTTTTCAGGAGACCACTTACCTTATCGGGAAGAAATCCCGGAATATAGAAATAGTACAGGCCGATCAATTACTAGAGTATACCATTGGTACTATTTATGATGATGTGGGAGAGATTTATCTCTCGAGACTTGGTTTCCCTAGGGAAAAAATGCAGAGAACAAACCATGCTGAAAATAATGTGAAAATGTTGAGCCTCGATCGGATTGATCTGATCGTTACAGGGTGGACAGCTTTTGTTCATGATGCCGAACATGCAGGAGTCGATCCCGATTTATATGAACCGGTTTATGTCGCAGATACATCGGATCTCGATTTCGCTTTTCATATTTCCACACCCGATTCTATTGTTCTCAAATTCCAGGAGGCTTTTGACAGGATAAAAAAGAGAGGAGATCTGGATGCCTTATTTACTCTCTATGGGGAATTTATTGAAAACTAGATCGGCGAAAAGAGACATGTAATTCCTATTCATATTTATCTCGGAGTTTCCAGATAGATTTTTCTTCGTCCATCATAATCGAGTATATGAAAATCCTCTGCCCAGTATTCTCTGACCATCTGATCTATTATTCCCGATTCATCTGCTAGTTTGAGCGCTGAATCTATTTGTGTTTTATATCTGGCTGCTGCATCAGTGCTCATGTAAAAAATATAATCCCGCTCATAAATCAGCATTAATCCTGGTTCGATCTCCAATCCTAAAGAACCGAACCTCTCCAACTCGTCCAGGGCTTCGTTAAAACCGGTAGAGTAGTAATCCAGGCCTCTGTTTTTCTGTGCTACCATTCCAAATAAAAGAGTATATTCACCAGAATGTTTATATACAGGTAGATTATTGGCTTCCCAGACTTTTACATCAAACCACTGGGCTCCCATGCCGACAATTTTGTCTAGATTCTGGAAATCTTCCAGTGAGGTAACATTTTCATATATATGAGAATCACCTACTGGTACAAATAAGACCCTGGAAGCAATTAGACCATTAGTCAGTCCAATGGGAATTGGTACATACTTTGAATCTCTTTCATCATTCCGGATCATAAAGATTATGTCGATATCTCCCGATTCGAGATATGCTTTTGCCCGTTGAGAGGGCAAATCAATTTTTTCTATTACAGTCTGGAATCCCGCATTGGTAAGGGCGGTTTTCAGTATTTTGTAATAATAGTCAGAGTGAATATCCACGATGGGAAATTTCAGACGGATAGTTTCCGATGGATATATATAAAACGTGGAGAAGAGGATAGTTATCCATATAATGATTGTAGTACGAAATTTTATACACAAAATAACATCCTATTAATACAAAAGTTTAAATTAGATATATAGTGAATTTTAAGTTGTGGATTAAAAGTTTTCAATAGAAAAATGTTCCCTATCATACTGATAGAATCCCAGTAAGAAAGGAAAAGAA